>CAIJIZ010000722.1 GCA_903820735.1 uncultured Pirellula sp. | reverse complement strand
GGTTTGAATCCTAGCGAGTGGCGAGACGACGTGTTGTAGAGTTGAGAGACGAGCCAACCGAGGCGAACAAGTTCAGGAAGTTCGGTCAGGGGGTTGGTCAAGACGGCTTCGATTCTTACCGAGCCGTGTTCATGATGCGACTTACCTCCCCCACCTTGAACGGGTTGCAACGCGACGACATCGGCTTGGCTGACGAGAAGATCACGCGAGGTGAAACGAGCGATGTGGGCAAGGAAACCGTTACCGTAACCGACCCATTGATCTTGAAGAGGCCTGACTCGGAAATCGATTTGTTCGAGGTATTTGGGGAATAGATTTTTGAAGGTGGCTTCGACGTCGGTGATGCATCCTGTGAGTCGTTGCACCAGGGATTGTTCGATGAATCCATCGAGACGTTTCGTCAGAACTTCGTTGGCCAGTGCACTGTTGGACGCGATAGAGGAGCCGAGGGGTATTAAATCGTCCCAGAGGTTTTCGGCGTGAGGTGAGTCGGCATCGTGCAAGCAGGTACCCAGTGCCTCGGCGCTTGGCTGCATGCGTTGAGTGACTTGAGGGTCGATCAAGCGGTTTGCGGATCCCCAGCAGCATTCGGCGGTGTGCAGGGCGCTGACCGAATAGCTTTTAGTCCAGTTTAGGTGCATTGGTTCGATTTCGGTGAGCGGGTTGATTTTTTGTCAGCGATTAAACGATTAAGCGAATAGCGACGTTGAGAATGTGCCGAGCAAAGTCGACTGTGTTTAAGGATTTCGTTGTTTAGGGATTTCGTTGAGTCATTTGGGTGGAGATCCAGGATTCGAGTTCTTGCCAATCGACAGGAGGTAGTTTGCTCAGGTCGGGTCGAAGAGCGACCGCGTCGTGGATATAGACGTGGTGGATCGCGTCTTGGGCTCGGTTGGTGTTCCAATGAAGCAGGATACGGACGCATAGGGGGAGTGAGCCAGGTACTTCGACTTCGTAGCCACAGAGCAATGGCACATCTAGCCATCCCATTTGTCGGGCAGCCAGAGCGGGGAATTCTGCGTTGACATCGCGGGTGACCGTGAAGATCGCGCTGGCGAGATCCTTGGGATTGATTTCGTTGCGTCGGATGATCAGAGCCAGTAGTTGTCGAGTGGCTTTGAGGATTGCTTCTTTGGTGTTGGCTTCGACGGTCGTAGCGCCTCGCACCCCACGGCAGACCGTCGGTAGGGAATTCGATGGATTTTGTGCGGGGGTGGCGGAGGACGAGGCAGGAGAATTTGGGCTGGAGTTCGAGGGTTGGTTTTGCATCGTAGGATTCAGAACACGAGGGGTAGAGAGCTTTTTGGTGTTACATCGAATAGCATTTGCGATGCCTGGGGAAAATAAACGGGCATTCGCAAGCGAAAACTTGGAAGTATACTTCAAATTATGGAAATCGACGATGCCAACCCAACGATCGCGCCCGTTACCGAGACGGGGGCTGTTTCAGAGCTTGATCCAAAGCAGTTTGCTTTTTTGATCGTAGACAACGACCCTGCGCACGCGCGTGCCATGACCGAGAGCCTTGAGAAAGTCGGGTATCGGTGTGATGTGGCTACCAGTGGGCCCGAGGGAAAACGCAAGCTCGAGCAGAACACTTACGATGTCGTGATCACCGATTTAGTGATGAATGATGTCGATGGGATGCAGATTTTGGCGACAGCCAAGCAGTTGTTGCCTGAGGCGGAGGTGGTGATGGTCACCGGGCACGCCACGGTGACGAAGGCTGTCGAAGCGATGCAGCTCGGCGCTTTTAATTTCCTTGAAAAACCCATTACCCCGAATCGATTGCGAGCCATTGCGGTCAAGGCAAGTGAGGCCGTGCATTTGCGGCAGACGAACATCGATTTACGGCGAAGGCTCGACGAAAAGTTTGGATTTGAAGGGATCGTATTTGCAAGTCCGGCGATGCAGCACTTGATCGATCGGCTTAAACGCATTGCGCCGACCGATGCGACGGTGCTGATAACGGGTGAGAGCGGGACGGGCAAGGAGATGATCGCTCGGGCGATCCATCAAAACAGTCCGCGAAAAGCAAAGCGATTAGTGGCTTTAAATGTGCGAGCCGTATCGGAAACGTTGGTCGAAAGCGAGCTTTTCGGACACGTCCGGGGGGCTTACACCGATGCCGTTAGCGACCGCGAAGGGGCTTTTCAGTACGCCGATGGCGGGACGTTATTTCTCGACGAGGCTGGGGATATGCCGATGAGCACGCAGATCAAGCTTCTGCGGGTGCTCGAAGAGCATCAGATAACTAGGGTCGGGGACAATAAATCGATCAAAGTCAACGTTCGGTTGATCTCCGCGACGAATCGACCATTGGAGAAGATGATCGAGGACGGTCAGTTTCGTAACGATTTGTATTATCGGCTCAAGGTCGTCACCGTTCATTTGCCTCCATTGAGAGAGCGCCGCGAGGATATTATCCCCCTGATGGATCACTTTCGCAAGCAATTCATTCGTCGGCACAATCGTGGGCCTTGCAATTTTACCCCGGCGGTAACGCGTAAGTTTTACGCGTACAGCTGGCCTGGAAACATTCGTCAGTTACGTAATTTCGTTGAAACCATGGTGGTTCTCGATACCGATGGACGACTTGATATCGATGATTTACCGCCGGAGCTCGATGACGCAGGGGGCGGCGGTGGAGTAGCTGGTGTTGGGGGGACTGCTGGCTCATTCGCTGGCGAACTTCCAGCTGAAATTCATGGGGATCACTCGCAAGGTTTCCGCACCGGGAGCGGTGCGGGGAGTTCGGGTGGCGGCGGGGAGAAATCGGGTGTTGGGGGCAATCATGGAATCCAAGGACTAACAGGTCCGGCTCCGGATTTGATTGGCAAAAAGATGGACGACATCGAGAGGTGGGCGATTGAAGAGACGTTGAGACTCACCGCAGGGAATCGCGAGGAGGCGGCGAAGATACTCGATATCGGCGCGCGGACGTTGTATCGCAAGCTTGATAAATACAAGCAGGAAGGCTAGTTCGGTACAGGGGTATGCAAGCCGACGACGAGTTGTGTTTGTGTTTTCACATTTCCTGTCGCAAAGTGCTCAATTACATCCGCATCCATCGCGTCAAGCTGCCCAGTCAGTTAGCGGAGTGTGGTGGGGCTGGGACGGGTTGTGGATGGTGTCGCAAGCAGATGCAGAGGTTGCTGAGCGAATGCCAAGAGTCACCGCCGTCGGCTTTGGAGATTGAGGGTTGGTTAGAGGCTCGTACGCCGCAGAAGCACAAGTACAGCGAAGGTCGCGCTAAATACCGTGCGTCTCTGCCCAATTTGCCGGATTCCGCCGCTGGCGCAACCAGCGTGGATTTGCCGGTCGAATCGGATTTGCTGCATGGTTCGGAGGCTGATGGAACATCGGAAACTGATGGGGCATCGACGCCTGATGAGTCATCGGGAGTTTGATGAGTCATCGGGAATTTTCCTCAGCGGACAAGCGCTCCGCCCCTTCAGAAGCCCAGCTAATGCGAGTTTGCCGCACAGTCGCCGCACAGTCGCCATAGGATTTAAGCAGATGCGACGAATTGCCACTAAAGGAAGCTTGCTAGCTCTTTTCCAATAGTTTCATTGAAAACGGGTCGATGAGGAGCACGCCCGTGTTGTTCTGGGGTAGTTGCATCCCTTTTGTCCGATGCGGGTTCAAAGTACACTGAAGCCCGCAGAAATTCCGTAGAATTTTAGGATGGGAAGCCACACTGCTGGTTGATAGTACATCTGATTGTGTTGGTTTAACTGGCGAAGTTGGTTGAACTGACTGCGAGAATTGCACACCATTCGGAAACCCTATTTCGAACTATGTCCCAACGATTTCTTTTCCCAAGGTGGACGAATAAATTCCTCGCCTTGCTTGGGTTTTTGATTTTAGCCGGCGGCGCGTACGCGAGCGTTTTATTTCTTGGGGTCACCAGCCCGGAGACGCTCAACACCGGCTATCGACCTTTGCAACCCATTCCATTCAGCCACGCGCTACATGCGGGTGAGCTGAAGATGGATTGTAAGTACTGTCACGTTTCGGTGGATAAGTCTGCACATTCGCAGATTCCAGCGACGCAGACTTGCATCAATTGCCACAGTCCAAAGACAGGCGCTAATGGTGCTCCGAAGTTGTCTGCGATTCACTCCGAGTCGCCGAAGCTCAAGCCTCTGCGTGAGAGCTGGCGGACAGGTGAATCGGTGGATTGGGTTCGGATTCACCGGCTGCCCGATTATGTGTATTTCAATCACTCGGCGCACGTCAATCGCGGGGTATCCTGCGTGAGTTGCCACGGCCGAGTTGATCAAATGGAAGTAGTGCATCAGGCTAAGAATCAGTCGATGGCTTGGTGCTTGGATTGTCATCGCAATCCAGAGCCTCACTTGCGTCCGGTCGACCAAGTTACCAACTTGGCTTGGACTGCCGGCGGCGAGAAAGAGCAACTGGAACTCGGCAAGAAGCTTCGAGCTGAGAACAACATTAACCCTCAAACGAATTGCGCGGTTTGTCACCGATGAGCCATACTGGGACCGAAAGCAGAACTCGGTATTTTCGCAGCCTAGACGAGCTTCAGAAGACACCTGAGTTTGAACAGTTTTTATCACGAGAGTTTCCGCAAGCGGCATCGGAGTTCCCTGAGGGGGTTTCTCGTCGTCGCTGGCTGCAGCTGATGGGGGCTTCGTTAGCTCTTGGTGGGTTGTCCGGATGTCGGTACAACCGCGAAGAGGTAGCGGCCTTCGTGATGCGGCCAGAGGGTCGAATCCCTGGGATTCCCGAGTATTTCGCTAGCAACTTCGAGTGGGCTGGCCGTGTCGTGCACGCGTTGGTTGCCAACGTTGATGGTCGGCCATTGAAGGTCGACGGCAACGCAGAGCATCCGGCTTACGCACGCATTCAAAGCAAGGAGGCGATGGCGAACAAAAAGCTCGCTGCTGCCGGTACGGATGTGTTCACGCAAGCTTCGATTCTCTCGCTTTACGATCCTGACCGGATCGGGGTTGTGCTGCAGCGTGAGAAATCGAGCAAGTCGCCGTTAATTGCCAACAGTGATAGCGACGAAGATCGCGATCGAAGTTGGGAGTCGTTCAAAGGCTACGTCGCATCGAATGTGGCGGCTTTGGGGACTGGTAAGGGGTTGGCGATTCTGATCGAGCCGACCCGTAGTCCTAGCTTCATGACTGTCTTGCGAGAAGTCTTGAAGAAGTTGCCTGATGCTCAAGTCGTTCGCTATGAGTCGGTTTACACTGGCAATGTTAGCAAGGCTCTTGATGCTGTCGGGGCTGCGAACTGCTCGATGGCTTACGACCTGGAAAATGCAAAGGTCATCGTCGCTCTTGATTCTGACTTGCTCGGAAGCGACCCGAATGCTGTGTTGTACGCAAAGCAATTTGCGAATCATCGTTCGCCGTCGGGTGAATGGATGAATCGTCTGTATGTAGTCGAATCGCAGTACTCGGTAACTGGTACATCGGCTGACTTCAGGCTTGCACTGCGAGCATCGAAGATCGATAGTCTGCTCAAGCGGATTGAAGCAGCGATCGACGCGGGTGTTGTGATTGAAGATAAAGAAGAATCGCAAACGATTGAGACGCTCGATGGCGATGCGAAGATCGCTCGTTTGGTCGAGTGCATCGCAAGTGATTTGTTGGCGAATAAGGGCCAGGCAGTTCTTGCTGTCGGCTCGCATCATTCGTTGGCTGCCCAAGTTGCGGCTTTGCGAATCAATGCCAAGCTTGGGAACGTTGGTAAGACCGTCAAGATTTACGAAGCTCCGGCAGACATTCTCCCGGTGAAGTCGTTGAAGCTTGATGACTTCGTCAACAATGCGCAAGAGTTTGGTAAGCTCTGGGTTCTCGCACCGAATCCGGTCTTTACGGTGTCCGGTGATGTGTCGTTGGCGAAAGCCATCGAGCAGATCGGCGATGTAGTTTATCTATCGCACTACGATGACGAGACCGCTCGGTCATCGCGTTGGACGGTTCCTGCGGCGCACCCATTGGAGTCTTGGGGTGATGTTCGTGCGGTTGATGGTACCTATGGAATTTGTCAGCCTACTATTGCTCCGCTGTTAGGTGGCAAGACTGCGGCTGAGTTGTTGGTGATGTTGGCGGGGTTGTCCGTCGATTCGCTACCGCCTGAGGTTGTGATTGCTGAGACCGCTCCTCGCTTGTTTGGCAACGAGCCGCTCGGTACTGCTCCGGCCGGGAAGACCGAAGCGAGTGTAATTGCATCGCTGAGGAAGTACCGCGAAGCATTGCATTCTGGGTTCATGCCTGGAACCGAAGCGAAGTTGTTCACCGGGGAGTTGAAAGCTGATTCGAAGGAATTGCAATCGGCGGTTGAAGAAGCCAAGGGTGCGACGGTATCGGCTCGCAACTACGAGCTACCCGAAGCAAAGATTGATTTGGCTTTGGATAAAGCTGACCTCGAAGTTTTGGTGTTGGCGAGCGACACAGTGTATGACGGCCGCTTGGGTAACAACGGGTGGCTTCAGGAGTGTGCTCACCCCGTGACTAAGCTCGTTTGGGATAACGCTGCTTTGTGCAGTCCTGCAACAGCCAAGGCGTTAGGGTTGAAGCAAGGTGAGATGGTTGTCTTGTCCCTCGGGGATTCCCGAGTGAAGCTTCCTGTGTTCGTGGTGCCTGGGCATGCTGAGGGATCCTTTACGGTGAACTACGGTTATGGTCGGACCAAGGAGCTTGGTGGATCGATTGCCGGAGCGGTTGGGACCGATCTTTCGACGTTCCGTCGTTGGAATCAAGCAGCTTTGTATACCGGTGTGAGTGCGTTGCCGACGAGTGAGCCATATCGTTTGGCGACAACCCAAGATCACTTTGCGATCGACGATTTGGGTGCTGGCGAGACCGCGAAGCGGGCTCCGCAACTCGTGCGAGAGGGAACTCTGTTTGAGTACTTGGAGAACCCGAAGTTCACGAAAGAAGT
>CAIJIZ010000721.1 GCA_903820735.1 uncultured Pirellula sp. | reverse complement strand
TCCCCAGTAAATCGGCAGCTTGAGATTGCGGCGGTCGCATTCGGCTTGTACCGCCCCAATCAGTTCGCGGCACTGCTGATTGATCGGGCTGATGCCACCGAAATGTTGGTAATGCTCGGCGACTTCCAGCATTCGCTCCCTGGGAACATTCTTGCCTCGCAATACATTTTCAAGGAATGGAATCACGTCGTCGGGACCCTCAGGGCCCCCGAAGGAAACGAATAGGATCGCATCGACCGGTACGTCGGCAAGCGACGGTAGTGGGGCAAGGGGTGCTGCAGGTTTGGTGGGGGAGGGCTGAGGTTGCATCAAATGGCTGTTGATTTGCTAGTGTTGAGGAGAAAGGATGTCCCGAGCTTGCGTGAAGCCTTTCGGAAATTGGCGGCCGGTTCGGGCAGGCCATGCATTATTCCTTTTCAGGTCGCAATGGCGAGTGTTGAAACCTTGAAAACACTTGGAATTCCCCCCTGAATTATGCTCGAAGAAACCCTTGAAAGGACCCTGGAAAGGTTCCGCTAGCGATGGAATGGGGAAATCCCTACAATCCCGCGCATGACGAGCTTAGCGGAGCCCCAAGACGATAAGAACTTTTGGATGGTGGAGGGTTTGAATCGAGTCAATCCCTTTGGGCCGGCGTCTGGTGATTTGGAGGGTGAACCGGCAGTCGTTCGGCATTCGAGACGTTGGATCATGGATTTTTTCCCCAACGTTCGCGATGCGGGCGTTCGGTGGGCTGAAGATGATGCGGGGAGTCTGGCCGCAAGCGTCGCTTATTATTTGGCGCTGTCGATGTTTCCAATGTTCTTGTTGTTAATTTCGGGTATTGGTTTAGTGTTGGGTTTTACCAAATTCGGGATCGACGTTCAGCAAGAGATTCTCGATGCGGTCGAAAATTCGACGACGAGCGAAGCGCGAATACAGGTCGAGCAGGTACTAAAACATCTAACGCACCATTCGATCGTTGGGGGACCAACCGGATTGCTTGCGGCAATCATGGCGGCCATTGGGGTTTTCGCGCAGATCGACCGTGGCTTTGATCGTATCTTCCGAATTTCCATTCAAAAAGAAACGCGTTGGAGTCGCAAAGCTGCGCGGTTGGTAAGGCATCGCTTTTTCGCTTTCACAATGCTTGTTGGGCTCGGTGGCCTACTGGTCATGCTATTCATAGCAACGATGGCGTTATCCCAAGTTCGATCCGTCACGTCGAGAACGTTGCCATCGATCGGCCACTTCTTTAACCTCTTCGATTTGCTCGGAGCGCTGAGCGCCAACACGCTGTTGTTTAGTTTGATTTATCGCGTGCTCCCCAAACGCCCAGTGCATTGGCTTGATGCTCTGCGGGGCGGATTGCTTGCGGCGCTGGTATGGGAAATCGGCCGCGATGTCCTGGGTGCTTTCTTTATCGGCATGCGATACACCACAGCCTACGGAGCAATCGGATCATTCATCGCGTTGCTGCTGTGGTGCTACTACGGAATATCGATTTTGTTCTTCGGAGCCGAGTACGTTCAAATACTTGAGTCTCGGCGCCGCGAGCGATTGGCTCAGGAGCAAGAGGCAAATGTGAAAGATGCCGGAGGACGGCAACTTGAAGCGATTCAAGCTTTGGTGATCGAAGCTCCCACGGATCAAATGCGGGAGCCGATGCAAACGCGAATGCGACCTAGACGGATCGCTTAGTGCTTACTTGCTTCGCTTAACTCTTCGCCAGATCCCCCAAGCTCCAACGCTTGAGAGAAGCAGTAAGCTGGTCGGTTCAGGGACCGCTGTATGGAGACGTGTTAGGGAAACGAAGCCGTTGCCAATTTCAGCAGAAATCACACCATCGGTAACTGCTCCATTGCTGTTAGCTAAAAACACAGACTGAACCACAGATCCAATATCAATTCCAGTGGGGAGCGTATACCTAACAAAGAATGGAGTTGAAGAGGTACCTCCAATCGTTGAGCCAAGATCAATCACTGAAGAATATCTATAAACAGATGCGGAATTTACATTGTTCACAAAATCATTGGGATTGAAGGACGTGTATGTGATGTTGTCTCTCGACCAAGCGATTGAGCTTATGTTGATCGGGTTGCTTGTTGTTGTACGAAATCCGACCTGAATAAATCGATCTACGGGTAGACTTGCATCTTTGTAGGCGACTTTTACAGGGGTGGGTGTGGAGGGATCGAAGCGTAGGGCGTTGTTCAGGTCGTTGTCCAAGTCACCGCCCCCGGGAACGAGACCGGCGTGGGTGCTCGCCGAGTAAGTGGCACAGCACGCCAGGGCAAGGATGCTTAAGGAGAGCCGCACGAGGTTGGGTAGTGAGCGGAGTTCAGTGAGGAGCGAAGATTGCAAGAAGAAGCGGTGCAACATGATGACAGTCCGGAGCACGAAGGCACGAATGCACAAAGGGGAAGGGAAGGTGAGGTGAAACGACGTGGGTGTTAAACTGCGTAGTTTTTGCGGGCTGTGCCTTCAACTTTATTGCTCGCAATTCATCGATTCAACACGCAAAATCCTCAATTCCTGCATATCCGGCGCAGCTTGCACTTCCGAAGAGGGGGACGACACCCCTAGGGGGTGAATTCCGTCCGGGCGCGATCAGTGTTGATGGCCATGTGTGCGGCTTGGATCAAATCGTTCTGCGAACCTAGCCGGGAGGAAAGCCAGGTTCGCCACCATCATCATCGTCCCAAAAGTGATCATTCCGAGGAACAATGCGATTCCTGCATGCACGAGCATGGCGACAAACAAGACCACTGGCCGGGTCGTTTTGGGCCACACTAACGCCGCATAAGATAACTCCCACAACAAAGTCGCGTGCGTCAGGATGGACCCCAGGAGTGGATATCTGCCGATCCATGTCAGATCGAGAGATTGGTACTCGAAAGAGGCGGCTGAGAACCACATCGCGCTACCATCCCACCACATCCATCCTCGGGCTTTCCCAAGCCCCCCGAAGAAATAAATCACACACAAGTGAATTTGAATCAGACGTGTCGCGACCGTATTGCGCCATGAGTCGCTTGGGTCTGTGATCCAACCGAGTTTGCGATCAAGACTCCAAGCATCTCCGCATCGCGATACGGAAAGGGCTAGGCTGAGCATCAGGACGATTTGATCGAGTCCGAAAAGCATCGGAGTCAAGCGATGCGTCGTCATGAGCGTTAAGAACCATGCTGAAGGGGTAGCGAATCGTGTAAGTATCCCAAGGGCCATCGCCACCGAGCAACTCATCGCTGCGATCTCGTGAAATGTTGCCAATAGCAATGACTCATTCCCGTTGAGGTACGTCCATTTCCATCTGCCGGAATGAAGAAGTTCAAGGACTTCTGTGTTGATCAGTGCATCGGGCCCGAAGAAACTCTTCAAGTCCATCAGCCAAACTAGATGAATGTAGGCAAGCATTGCACCGGTGGCGATTCGGATCAGCGCCAACATGTTCGGTGAGGATGGCGCGAAGAAGAACGATTCGAATGCGCCGCAAGCGTTTTTAATGATACGGAATAATTGCATGGTACCCCCTGACGCTTACGGTGCGTTGGGTTTCTGGGTTTCCTCAGGTGCCACGGGCGTTGCGGGATCGGTTTGGTCGCTAGTGCTTTTGTCGCTGATATTCTCTTGTGCCCATCGCATGGGGGAGTCGCTCAGTTCGATCAATCGGCGGGAGTCATCCAAGCGTTGACCTTGGGAGAAGTATTCATCGACGGAAGGGAGTGGGCGTTCAAGCCGTACGAGTTGACCAGGTTCAAGAGCGGGGGCCCGGTTCGATGCTGGCAAGCTGGGTGTCAGCATGCGATGGGTGATGGATTGCTGAAGTGCTACGTAAAATCTTCGATCTTCGGTCCAACGCTTATAGAATTCAGGGTTCTGTCGATCTTCAGGAAGTAGTTCGGTGGGAGCGAACGAGTTGTTATAGAATTCCGAAAGCATGAAGTAGCGGTGGTATCGCAAACGTGGCCATTGTTGGCGTCGATCGGGAAAGAGGACTTTGGGGAGTTGGTCGCTTTGGGCGGTATCTTCTTTCCAGCCTACCAAGTGGTTTGGGCCAGGGTTGGGGGCAAAAAAGAAGTATCCGTGGTCGAGGTACATCCATTCTGCATAAGGTGCAGCGAAACGTCGAAGCGCGAGAAATTCCGGGGCGACTTGAAAGTCGCTTCGGGAGAAAAAAGCGAGAGGTTCCGCGAGCACTGCCAGCAAGTGAGCGATCACGAGGCACGAGACAACTCGGCGCAATAGCGGTGGGCAGGTTCCCGGTCGGCTAGCTTCCGGATGAGAATCTGTTTTCATACGATACGTTTCGTTGCAGTATCGTTGATTGCGGTACCGTTCATCGGGTTAACTTTTCCGACTTTCGACTCATTAGGGCAATTATTAGAAAAGACAAGAGGCCGATTGTACCTGCGGCCAGCGAACCGATCATCCAAGGGACCTGCCGATTGTAGACTTCCGCGAGGACGAAGTACAAAGGCGGGTCATGTTTAGGGAGTCCTGTATCGACCAGATACTGCCAGTGATCCCATGTGCGAACAGGCGGATCGTTAGCAGATTTCTCTCGCATTTCGGCGTAGAGTTCTTCTGCGCTGTGTCCGAACTCAATGGGTGCATTCCATCGCAAGTAGGCGAGGTAGGAACCGTAACCCAATCCGACGGTGGCTACGGCAAGACACAGGCCAGCCAAGAGATTCAGCCCCAAGGACCCTGCTGATTTCGCTTCGGAGGCCGTGCGGCGAGTTTGACTGGATTCTTCGATCAGTGGCAGGCTACGAAGTCCTTTTGTTCCTGGCACTTCGGTATTCGAACCGCAAGCTGCGCAGCGGGCGGTACTACCCGCTTGTGCGATCCCGACGGGAACCGGTTGGCCGCATTGGGAACATGGAAGTGCGTAGGTTGGCATAAGTTGAATCCGCTTGGGATTTGCGGTGAAATTGGTCTGCTGTCCGACGTGTGATTGGTCAACGAAGTAACTACGCAAGTTAGTGTAGCTTGGTTTGATCCTCGTGGAAGCGGGAGCGGGGAATTGGGCAAGGGAAAAGGGGTGTGACGAGCGGCAGGAGTTAGGATTAGGAGTAGGATGATCAACCTAAGGCCCAAAGCCCAAGGTCTAACGCCTCTCGCCTAACGCCCAATACCGTCAAATCGAGATATGGATTGGTACGTGGAGATGTGGTTTTTGAGCAGTAAATTGTCACCTTCAAGAGGAGGGGAGCCAAGACCTTTCCGTGGCATGTCCCCGTAGC
>CAIJIZ010000720.1 GCA_903820735.1 uncultured Pirellula sp. | reverse complement strand
GTATTCGGATCGGGATCGTCTCCAAGCGTATTGATCCGCGCATGGTAATCCTCCGGCCCATCAAACACCACCGCCGTGCACTCAAACGCCTCTTCATCCCCAACCTTCTGAAGATACCGCGATCGAAACGTGTCGCTGATAACACTGGTTTTGATCAACGCCGCTTCGAACAAATTCCCACGCAATACCAAAAACCCCGCGTTCTCTCGAAGCGGCTCCTCATAACGCCGAATGATATTCCCATCCGGTGCTTGCGTGTGACTTAAGTTCTCCGCAATAGTCTTGCCCGTAACCGTCAACAGATCCCCCTGTAGCTTGCCATGATCGAGAAGCTCCTTCATGACGGTCATCAATCCTCCCGCTCGATGAAAGTCTTCCGCTAACTGGGTCCCCGCTGGCTGCAAATTTACTAACAACGGGATCGCATACCCCTCTGTCTCCCAATCTTGCAACTCAAACTCAACTTGCGCATGCCTAGCAATCGCCACCCAATGAGGTGGACAATTGGTCGATCCACCCAACGCAGTATTCACCCGAACCGCATTCAAAATCGCTTCCCGCACCAATATCTTCGATGGCCTGAGGTCTTCCCGAACCATTTCGACTATCCGACGGCCGGACGCATAAGCCATTTGACCCCGCTCACGGTATGGCGCCGGAATCGCCGCCGAACCAGGTAACGCCATGCCAACTACTTCGGCTAAGCAATTCATCGAAAGGGCCGTCCCCATCACATTGCAATGACCCGCACTCGGCGCAGAAGCAGCCAACAAATCCATAAATTTCTTTTGATCGATCTCCCCGGCACTTAGCCTTCGCCTCGCTTCCCAAATGATCGATCCAGCACCAGCCAACTCCCCATCAAGGTAACTGTTGAGCATCGGACCACCATTGAAAATCAACGACGGCAAGTCCGTTGTGGCCGCCGCCATCAATGCCGCCGGAGTGGTCTTGTCACACCCCGTAGTAAATAACACTCCATCCAACGGATAACCATGCAAGACTTCTACTAAGCCAAGATAGGCGAGATTGCGATCCAATGCGGCAGTAGGACGCCGCACCGACTCCTGTATCGGATGCATCGGGAATACCATCGGCACTCCGCCAGCATCGCGAACCCCATCGCAAAGCCGCGAAATCAATTGCAAGTGCGCTCGATTGCATGGAGCTAAGTCATTTGCAGATTGCGCAATTCCAATAATCGGCCGCCCTGATTGCAGTTCATCAAGCGTCATGCCATAGTTGAGAAATCGCTCGAGATACAACGCCGTCATCCCCGGATTACTGGGATTGTTCCACCAATGCTCGGATCTCAACATTCCATGCTCTTTGCTCGTCGTTCTGGACATCCTGGTTTGAACCTCGGTTGGCGGCTATGAAGTGTGTGGTTACGAAGTTTGCGTGTGTTGCTTCGTTTTCTCAACGATTTGCTTTGCTGGGGCGATATGCTAGTTTCTCTAGTGCACTTCGACAACTAAGCTCACTTCGACTACCCCCCTCCAGCTTGCAATCGCTCCTTCATTAGGGAATCGACTTCTACGCCGGTAGTTGTTGCACACGGCCTTTATCGAGTACATTAAACAGACTTCTCTCCAGGATAGCATCCCGTTGATCGCTACCCTACTCGCAACGCTACTCGGTAAAAACAACGCTGTGTGGGTACAGCAAAGCGTAGGTACAGCAAAGCGTAGGTACAGCAAAGCTTCGCAATAGTGGCAGATACAACCAGCTGACACGTCTCGCAAGCTTCCGATTACAAAAGCCCTCAGCGCTAGCTAATCCGGGCTAGCTAATCCGGGCTAGCGAGCCAATGCAGGTTTGACCAGCGTTTCAGTCACACAGTGGTACGTCCCGAAATCC
>CAIJIZ010000719.1 GCA_903820735.1 uncultured Pirellula sp. | reverse complement strand
GGTTTCATGATTCTTGTATACTCTAAGTATCGCGTTGCATGTACCTGTATCCAGCCCCAACACGTTGCTTTTCCATGGACAAACCAATTTCTTTAGGCGAACGCATACCAAGGAGTGGACTTTCGTCGCAAGAATTCGCCAGGGTTGCACACCGGCTCGTTGTTCATACGCAGCGGGGATTGATCGGGTTCTTCACTGGCTACCTTTTGTTCGCAGCACTACCCGTAAGTGCACAAGAATCCGCCACAAAAACGACTGTCAGTAACGGCGCGAGTGTCGGCGAGATCGAGCGGGAGCTCTTACCTGAGGAAACCGAGCGGGACGTCCAAATCCATGTCAGCGAACCGCTCGAGGCCGCTCTTGCGGATCTTCGGCAGAAATACAAGCTTCCTGGATTGCTTGCTGGGCAGTTCTGGACCGATCTTCCCAGCGTCGAGGAGTCTATGCCTGCTGTTTCAGGCGAGGCGGTTCTTCCAATCCAAGTAACAATGGCTGCGACTGGCTTGCGACGTAGCGACAGAGACGATCCCTTGCATATCGACCATCCCTTTCACCTCGGATCCTGCACGAAGAGCATGACAGCAACGCTAGTGGCGTTGGCGGTCGAGGAAGGCAAGCTTCGCTGGAATACTACTTTGCGAGAGGTTTATGCAAAGGATAGAAAGGTGCAAGATTCGCGATGGGGGGATGTAACCATCGAGCAATTGATGCGTCACACAAGCGGCGCGCCGGCAAACCCTCCATGGAGCCAATTCTCGGACCCTGACGTTGATGTACGAACACATCGCCGGGATGTACTTCATTGGTGGATGGATCAACCTCGACCAGAGGCAAGTGCATCGTCGACTTCTTTGTTTCTATACTCGAATCTCGGGTACATGGTGCTCGGAGCTAGCCTTGAAGAGTTGTATGATCGAACTTGGGAAACGCATATCACAGAGCAATTGTTTCGCCCTTTGAAGATGAACAACGCGGGTTTTGGGATTCCCTCGAAGGTGCTAGAGGACGCTGTTCCTTTTGGCCATATTCGACCGTTAAATTTTTTGGTCGCTGTCGAAAGGGATAACCCTGCGGCGCTCGGTCCTGCGGGAACGGTTTATGCTCCGATGAGCGATTGGGTGCGGTATCTGAACTTGCATATGAAAGGGGGTCGAGCCGTTGTGCAGCAGAAGAAGCTTGGGCTTACACCTCAAGTCATGGAGTTCTTGCATCGACCCGCGAGTTCGGCACAAGCAGTGGAGACACCTAGGCCAGGTGAAGACTATGCTGGTGGTTGGCATGTCTTGCGGAGAACTTGGTCACAAGGTGACATCTTGCATCACAACGGTTCGAATACTTATTGGTATTGCGTAGTTTTCTTGGCTCCTGAAGAGGGGCGAGGGATTTTCGCTGCGTGTAACTTTGGGCTCGATGCAGCCAAGCCTTGTGACGAAGCATTACAATGGATGCTGAAAAACCTTCCTTCTTCCTCGAACGAGTAAGCCATGTTATCGCGAGCTTTTTGTTGCTTGATACTAGCCGTTGGTTTGTTGCCACCCACTATGCCAGCTTTAGGCCAAGCGTCTACACCTGCTACCGCTTCGTCGAAGAATCCGATTCAAGTAGAGAATGAGAAAGCAGGAAGCCGCGATTGGCAGTTGACGCGCGTTCGGGTGGATTCAAGCCGATATCGTTCGCCATGGATTGAAGGGTATTGTTCGAAGCAAAGTGTGAAGGCTGGGGAGAGCATCACCCTTTTTGTCTCTACGAAACCGGCTCGGAAATTTAAGATCGAGTTCTTTCGCACGGGGTACTACGCAGGGAAAGGTGCGCGATTGATGTTAACCACCGATGAGTTGAATGGATTCGAGCAACAGACGCCTTCACCTGGCGAAAAAGACTTGCATGAATGCCGATGGAAACCCAGCTACGAGCTCACAATTCCGAAGGATTGGGTAAGCGGAGTATATCTTGGTCGCATGACAACGATTCCTGAGAGTGCTGACGAGCCGTACTGGCAGAGCTACGTGATCTTCGTTGTTACCGACGATCGTCCTTGCGATATTCTCGTTCAATGCTCGGACAATACATGGCAAGCGTACAATCAGTGGCCGAGCAAATACTCCGTCTATACGCATCCCAAAGGAAATCAGGGGCCATGGGCAGATGTGAGCTTTGATCGCCCTTATGGACGCGAAGCTCAGTACGATAGCGTCGTCAATGATCCCTTGACGCAAGGAGCAGGCGAGTATTTACCTTTGGAGTTTCCACTTGCCTATTGGTTGGAGCAACAGGGATATGATGTTTCGTACTGTTGTAATAGCGATATGTTAACACCCGATCGGGGATTGCGATCGCGAGCGTTCATCAGCGTCGGACATGATGAGTATTGGGATATCCGCCAGTTTCGATCCGTCGAGAAGATGCGGGATGAAGGGGTCAGCTTGCTTTTCCTATCCGGCAATAGTGTGTGTTGGGTTTCTCCGTTTCGAGCAAATGGCAAGGGAGAGCCGAATCGAATTCTTTTTCGTGGCGGTCCGTACGGCGGTGATCGACCGATCGCTTTAGCGAGAGCTAGAGAACATGGTCCATTTCCTGAGCACGGCCCCGACGAAGGGTTTTTGATGGGTGCTAGAAACGTTGAGCCGGTCAACGGAGGTGGAGATTGGATTTGCACAAAACCCGAGCATTGGATTTTTGAAGGGACATCGATGCGGGCTGGAGAGTCGATCCCTGGATTAATAGGCTGGGAGTATCATGGAGACCCAGCCGACATCCCAGGTCTTCAAGTCGTCGGTGGCGGCACGGCTTGGGTCGGTGGCGAGCAACCGCAACAGTGGGCGGCAACCGTTTATGAGGGGCCTAAGGGGAACGTTGTTTTTAACGCGTCGAGCATCTTCTGGGTTCAAGGGCTCTCCGATCCTCCTGGGCATACTTTGCCATGGAGTCATTGGAGTCGTCCGCATGGACCAGACGAACGGGTTCAACGCATCACAACGAATGTCCTCAAACGGGCGCTTTCAGCTCGCCCGTAGTTTCTGTTAAGTAAAGCAGGTCGATGTGTTACACCAACCTGCTGGGCGTTACACCAACCCGCTGGGCGTTACACCATCCAGCCTGCTAGTTCCGAAGCGCGTTTGACGCGTTGGATTGCCAGGATGAACGCGGCCGTTCGGAGGGAAACCTTTCGGCTGACGGACTCTTGCCAAACACTTTCAAATGCTTCGGAGAGCGTGCGATCAAGTTCTTGGCGAACGCGATCGAGGGTCCATCGGTAGTGTTGACGATTTTGAGCCCATTCGAAGTAGCTGACAGTGACCCCACCTGCGTTTGCTAGGATGTCTGGGAGAATGATCACACCTCGCTCTTTGAGCTTTGTATCTGCTTCTGGATCGATAGGACCGTTGGCACCTTCGATGATAAGACCTGCTCGAATTCGATCGACATTGTTGTGATTGATCACGTCACCGAGTGCGGCTGGGATCAGCAATTGAACATCGAGTTCTAGTAAAGCGTCGGCATCGAGGCGTTGAGCGCCTTGATAGCCTTCGAGCGATCCTTTGTTCTTCAAAGTGTACGAGAGGACTTCGGGGATATTCAATCCTTTTGGATTGAAGTAAGCGCCGGAGACGTCGCTAACGGCAACGATCGGGAACGCAGCTTCGGTCAAGTACTTGGCGGCATGTGAACCGACATTTCCGAAACCTTGGATCGCGACGGTTGTTTGTTCGGGTTTACGGTTCAAGCGTTTTAGCATTTTGACCGCTAGGGTACCGACCCCTCGACCAGTGGCTTCTTCGCGACCTCGTGAACCGTATTCTTCGACGGGTTTACCAGTGATTACAGCGGGATTAAATCCGTGGTATTTCTCCCATTGGTTGCGGAACCACGCCATTACTTCGTGATTGGTCCCCATGTCTGGTGCGGGGATGTCCGAGTCGGGTCCGACGATTTCATGGATTTGGTCGACGAAAGCGCGCGTGATGCGTTCGAGTTCGCGTTTCGAGAGCGTCCGAGGATCGATCCCGATCCCACCTTTTGCGCCGCCGTAGGGAAGATCCACCACCGCGGTTTTCCAAGTCATCAGCGCGGCTAACGAACGGACTTCGTCGAGGTCGACTGCTGGGTGGTAACGCAACCCCCCCTTCATCGGTCCACGGGCGTTATCGTGCTGGACTCGATATCCAAGCACCGTATCGATTCGCCCGTCATCTCGTTCGTAAGCGACTTGTACAGTCATTTCGCGTTTAGGCATCACCAGTAACTTCCTCATCCAATCAGGGAGTTCCAGTTGGTCAGCAGCTTGATTGAAATAGTAATTCGTTGCTTCGCTCGGGCGCATACTGTTAGGTTCCTTGATTGGTATAAGTCGTATAGTGATGGTGTAGTTTCGAAGTTTACTTCTTTACCACCGAAGCGGCTTGGACGATTCCCGAGAAGGAGTCGACTTTCAAGGATGCTCCACCGACGAGAGCTCCGTCGATATTCGGTTGCGAGAGAAGTTCTAGTGCATTGTCTGCTTTCACGCTTCCTCCGTACTGAATGATGACTTGTTGGGAAGTCTCCGAGGAGAACATGGTCGCGAGTAGTTCACGAATGTCGCGGTGTACTTCTTCGGCTTGATCCGGCGTGGCTGTTCGTCCGGTACCGATAGCCCATACGGGCTCGTAAGCTAGAACGGTGGCACGCATTTGCGTTTCGGAGAGTCCGGCGAGCGAACCGCGGCATTGGCCGCGCACAACTTCGGCTGTCCTTCCAGCTTCGCGTTCTCCCAAGGTTTCCCCGACGCAGACGATCGGTATCAAACCCGCAGCGAGGACTGCATGAAGTTTCTCGTTGATCTGGGCATCAGTTTCTCCGAAGATTGCTCGGCGTTCGCTGTGGCCTAGGATTACATATCGGCAGCCGACATCTTTGAGCATCGGGCAGCTTAGTTCACCGGTGAATGCTCCATCGGGTTTGCTGTAGACGTTTTGAGCCCCGAGTTCGATCGAGCTTCCTTGTAAAGCCCCTGCTACTTCGCTTAGGTAAACTGCGGGAGGACAAACCGCGATATCGACGTTGGTGGTGGTGCGGAAGGCATCAGCAAGTCCCCGAACCAAATCAACAGACTTTGCTCGGTCCAAATTCATTTTCCAATTGCCTGCGATAAACAGCTTTCTCACCAGCGGATTCCTTTGCAAAAACAGGTTTCAACAAACGCAACTTGCCCAGATTATCAAGATTGATCTGGATTTAGCCAGGGGAGTCTTGATAGTGTCCCCAAAGAAGTCTGAGGCTCATAACCCCGGAAACTCTGGGTACTTCAAGCTCCTTTGATGGAATTACAACGAACGACTGGTCGAGAGTTACTATGCGAAAGATCGCGATTATCAATCAAAAAGGGGGTGTTGGGAAAACCACCACCGCCGTCAATCTCGCAGCCGGCCTCGCTCAAAGCGGCAAACGCGTATGCGTCTTGGACCTTGATCCACAAGCTCACGCATCGCTGCATCTCGGGGTTACTTTGCACGATGGTCAACCGAGCGTTTACGACTTGTTGTGCGGTGACGCGAGTATCGCAGATGTCCGTCAAAATATTTCGAGTAATCTTTCAGTCATCCCTACCAATCTGGATTTAGCGGCAGCCGAGCTTGAGCTCGCTGGAGAGGTTGGCCGTGAGGTCATTCTTCGCGATCGCATTGAGCAAGATGATGACGACTCCGATTTTCTGATTATCGACTGCCCGCCGTCTTTGGGGGTTCTGACCCTCAATGCACTTACTGCCGTCGATGAAGTATTCCTTCCGCTTCAACCTCACTTCTTAGCGCTACATGGCTTGAGTAAGTTGTTGAGAACCATTGAGATCGTATCGAAGCGATTGAATCCAAAACTCCGACTCGAAGGGATCGTCTTGTGCATGTATGAGTCGAGTACCCGGCTCGCGGCAGAAGTCAGCCGTGACGTCGAAGAGTTCTTGCAAGCGAGTGCAAGCCAAAGTCCTGTCTGGGCATCAGCCAAGTTTTTCCAAACCAAAATTCGTCGAAATATCCGGCTTGCAGAAGCACCAAGTTTCGGTCAGTCGATTTTTGATTATGCACCCAACAGCCATGGTTCAGAGGATTACTTGAACCTTGCGAAGGAAGTGCTAGCGACGGGTAGTTCCAATACGAAAATTTGTCCAGGAATCGCTACTGCTTCACCTAGCGTCGTCTTCTCATCCCCCACTATTTGACGAGAGATGTATATGAGATCATCGAAGGCAACACTCGGCACGCACACTAAGGTATTTCGTCGTTACGTGTTTCTCGCTGCGTTGGCTGCGATCACACTCCCGGGCTGCCAAGGATGGTGGAAGCCTGGGAAATCGAAGTCGCTCATCGGATTCGTCCGTGAACAACCCGAGGAGCCTCTTGAAGTTCCACCGCCATCGAGCAATCCGCTAGCCAAACGTGTTGTCCTGCCTCGCGATCGCATCAAGCAAGGAATCGAAGCGGCATCTGATTCTGTTGGCAATGGCAAACCGAACAGCAATCATCTAACCCGAAGCGAACTCGCTTCGATGCCATCCCCCAAAGAGTCGGCTCCCCCGCCCACTACCTCGGCTTCTGCTGAGCCGACGCCCACTTCACCGCCACCCCCTACATCCGCGCTATCTACATCCACGCCACCTACATCCACGCCACCTACACCTGCGCCACCTACACCTGCGCAGCATGTACCTCAAACTGCTCAGCAGGCTGGCCCGCAGGCGGGTTTGCCACCAACCACATCGGTCGCAGCGCAATCGCCGGTGAAAACTTCACCTCAGTTGGCAACTCCTATCCAGAGTTCAACCGACTCTGAGTCTCCCAAACTCGAATCGCCGGCAATCATTGAGTCAGCTTCCGTTGCTGAGGCCAAGTCTAATGCGGCAGTTGCATCGAGTACGCCCGACGAAGTAGATATCGAAGAAGCCCTTTCCCTTTTGCCCGCAGCTTATCAAGCCAAGATGCGGCATGCGATTGCCAAGGGGCAAAGCGGCAGTGCCACGCGAGAGGATAGTGAAAGTACAGCACAGAGCAACACAGAGTCGCAATCGCAAGTCGTCCCTGCGAGTTTCCGAGATGCGAAAGATCTAAGTAACGATCCGAACCGTTGGACAGAGGAGCTTAGTCGCACGATTCACTCCCTTGAGCAGAGGATCCAAAACGCGTCATCCCTCGATCCTTCGCTGCGCACTCATTTGGAGATGAATCTTCGTTTGCTGTATTTGACGCAACGCAATTTAGAGCAAGCTAAGCGGCCTATTTCGGGTTTAACGCAACGCGAGCAATCCTTTCTCGACCATCAGTTGACAGCTTGGTATCAGACTACCACTCCGGATCCGACGCCGAGTCGACCGAGGTATTGGTCACAAGTCATGGCCGAACAACAGCTGGCTAATCACCACCTTGCTGCGTTGGGTGCATTGCAAATCAATTGCATTGAGTTTTGTACCCAGGTTGACGGTTACGGGGCGATTTCAAAGTTTCCGAAGAACGTGTTTCAGCCTGACCAAGAGCTATTGCTTTACTGTGAACTTGATAATGTCACCTCGGAGGCGGTTCGGAACGGTTTTGAAACCAAGGTCAAAGGGACCTACGAGATTCGTGATTCCCAAGGGAAACGCTTGCTTGAACAAGCTTTGCCGACGGAGCCGGAAGTTTGCGAACATCGTCGGCGAGACCATTTCCTTGTCTACAAGATCTTTATGCCTGCCTCCATTGAAAATGGCAAATACGAACTTCAGCTTACCATGGAAGACCTCCACGGCAATAAATTCGCAGTGTCCAAGTCGGAATTTGAAATCCGAAAGTAACCGCGATACACTTAGGTCACTGAAGTTTCGTTCTGCCTAAAGGGTTTTTTCAACAAGGAGCCACCGATTATGGCTTCGTCGACCCCATGCTCCGGTGTTCATCCCGATCAACGCCAATTAGTTGCTCGACGCAGAGCGTCTCGATTTGATGCGATGATATTGACGCTTTCGAAGGGATTGGCTTCGGTTGCTTTCAGCGCTCTTTTAGTCCAGGCTTCCGTAGCTCAGGATGCACCGGTTTTAAGTGATCCGGTTGTAGATGATGCAGGAGAAAAAGGTCAGGGCGTTAAAGAAGTAGATACCAGTACGCTTACCGAGGGAATTGCCGAGGCTCATAAGAAATTTGAGGAATACACCAAGCAGCAAAAGACCTTGTTGGAATCCTACCAAGACTTGCAAGCGACCCTCAAGCACTCTGAGCAGGAGCTACAAAGGATACAATCCGATGGGATACGGCGAGAGTTTCAAGCGATGCAGTCAGCGATCAAGGACATGCAGATCGCTGGGGCTATAGGTAACCTTTCTCTGCCGACTACGGGGCAAGAGACGCAGGCGACCGCACAGATGCGAATGCAAATGCAGCAGCAGCTCATGGCCAATCGCACCATGCAAAACCTCGACGCGATGATGAATAGCAGAGAATTGCAATCACTTACGATCGAAGCTCAGAGAACCATTCGTAAACGTTACGAAGCGATACAAGCAGCGATGCAACTCGAAGAGAAGTATCGGCAATGGCAACTCGGGGCTACTAAGTTCCTTCCGATCTATTGGGAATTTTCCGATCCAGAGGGAATCGCTTCACAGACGGAACGTTCCGCGATGCTCGATGCCTTACGCCAAGGCGATAAGAAGAATGAAGCTTGTTTGTTGGCTCAAGTTATGTTGCTTTACCGAGAAAAGGATTACACGCAAGCGGCGAATACAATTGAGTCGATTGCAGAGAATCCCGGGGCTTTGCAACCGATCGCATTGATGACACAAGCATTGATACAAGCCAAACGGGAAAAAGAGAAAGACGCGAAGCAAGCGATGCAAGCTTCGATCAAGCTTGATCGATCCAATCCTTATTGCCGATGGCTTCGGGCTCAATTGGCACTTGCTCAGAAACAAACGACGATTGCTGAAACAGAATGGAAAGCGCTGGCTGCCAATCCAAACTTTTCCTCTGCTGCGAACCGACGACTATCGATAAATTTTGCACAGCGTTCGAAGAAGACACCTGGGGATGCAAACCGTGCAGTTCTCGCAGCAACCAAGAGCTTACAAAGCGATGATACGAAAGCGACTTGGTTC
>CAIJIZ010000718.1 GCA_903820735.1 uncultured Pirellula sp. | reverse complement strand
TTTGCCATTTCGAATCTCAAAACAATCTGTTGAATGATGCGATCAACGCGATTCGGAAAGTGTAAATGCATCGCTTGCGGCCTGCGGTGGTAATTCCGGAGCTCCACTGCGTTGCAACGGATAGATTACCAAAGCTTCGGCAGCCTTATTGGCCGCCGGATACTTTTGGCGTGCCGGACGACGAGCCAAGTTGCTTGCGTTGTCATCCGGTTTGTACTTCAAGTTCTCTGCTCGATGGAATGCCGCTTGTTTCTCATCACCTAGCCGTTCGTAAACGGTCACAAGGTTTGCGTGAGCCATCAGGTTTTCACTGTCGATGGAGAGGACTTGATGAAATTCCGATTTGGAAAGTTCCAAGTAGCGTTGAGCATCGGACGTGTTCTCGGCACCTGCAGCAGCGAGTGCGAGATCAAGGTAGGTTGCCCCGAGTTGATTTCGCACAAAGTAATCCATGGAGAAATCAAATTTGCGATCTCGCCGCTCTTGGTTTTGGTCATAAAGGACGCTTTTGAAGTTCTCTGCTGCGGCGTCGAACTGACCTTGTTGCCGTGCAACTTCACCGCTTAACCAAGCCATTGTCCATGCTGGAGGAGGTGGATCCATCGCAGCGGCTCTACTTAACGCCTGGGTAGCAGCGTCGAGGTTTCCTTCCGCAAAATACGCTCTGGCTAAATTCAACGGGCCGTCATACCTGCCGAGTTTCTCGACTTGGGAAAAAGCTTCCACCGCTTGTTTGATTTGAGCAGTACCGGTCAAAATTAATCCGATCCCGTAATCGTTCCATCGTTGCCAAACAGGATCGATCGGATCTTTGCTTGGCGGCAATTCGGCAATGTTTACGGCATCACCGGTGGTGGGGGTGACCGGATCGATGCGAACTCCTTCTGCAGTGAGAACTGGTAGAACCAAGCGATCCTCTGCGATTACTGTGATGGGCAGTTCGTTACTTCCTGAACCGCGTTTTGCGAATTCGTGATCACCTTCTCGATGCGCTTCATCCATGAATGCGACGAAGCCGCGATCGAACTTGCGATAATTCAGCTTGACCGTGATCTCAATGGGTGCGGCTACATCATTTGGGACATCAAGCCGGTAGTGTGTAGTCTGCCCGGCACCGGGTGGGATCTGGTGATCGTACAACGGGATGAAGATGTCTTGTGCGTTTCGTCGGGCGATGCGATCTCCATTCTTGTCGACAACGAAATTGTTCACGAAGTGAGCCCACTCGTCGACCGCACCCTCGGGTGTTCTACCGCCGCTGATACCGATAATTCGATCCCCGGACTTCGCACGTACTTCGAGCCAAAGTTCGTTAGAATCGACGGTACCTTGGGTCAAATGATGTCCGACCTTGAGGGTTCGAATGACGGTCTCTAACAAGTATGCTTCGCCGGCTTGTAAAGCTGGGACTTCAGGGCGAAGTGGCGCGATGAGCTCCCCATCGAGTGTTCCACCTTTTCGAATTCCAAAGATGTCGACTCGCGCACAACCTTTGAGGATTGCTTGTGCTTCGGCGATCCGTTCGTTGTCTCCTCGCCAGAATGGAAGAGCTGTGTTTCCACCTGGGAAAAAATGGTTGTGTACTACGTTTTTGCCAGTTTCGGGGTGTGGTTTCGAAGCGAAGTCAGTCGATTCCTTGAATGGCATATGGCAACCATTACAGTTCGTCTCGGCTTGTTTGGGGTAATAAAAACTTCGCGCTCCATGACCGGCAACGCCGCTGAGCAAGTAGGTGTCGTAGTGATTCTGTCCCCGTACCCATTCTTTGTACTTGGTCAGGTTGTATGGAAGATGGACTTTATGGCAAGTGCTGCAAAACTCGGCTGATTTATGCACGGGCTTGAGCATCTCGCTCTTATGAAAGGCTGGCTTGGCCTTCACAAGCAACATGTTGATTTGCTGGAGCAGGCTGTTTTGGCTGTAAGCAAAAGGGTAGTGCTGTGGTTCTTCGATCACATAGTCGCCATTGCCCCGGTTGGACTCGACTTCGGTGATCGCATGACAGACCGTGCAGGTGATACCCGCTTGGCTTGTCGGGTCGTTTACGTCGTCGTAGTGAGGGTTGTCGAAGGCGCCACTGAAGAATGGAACAGGGTCGTGGCAACCGGCGCAGAACCGCGCGGCGTGGACATTCCCATCGCGTTCCAGAGATACTTTACGCGTTTCACGTACGGCAGCCAGGTATGCGGGATTGTTGAATGAACTGAAGTGGTGCGCGCTGTGAAACCAATCGTCGTAGACCCCTTCGTGGCACTTTTTGCAGTACTCGTCATTCATCAGTGCTTTGCGTGAAATAAAGTTTCCATCGCGAGTGCTGGCGAGGGAGT
>CAIJIZ010000717.1 GCA_903820735.1 uncultured Pirellula sp. | reverse complement strand
GGGGATCTTGGAGCTGTTTCCGCCGCCTTGGAAGATGGTTGGGCCGACGAAGGGCTTAGTTGCGCGTCGACCGAAGGTGTACTGCAAAAGCTTCTTGCAGTTCAAAACACATACCTAAGCGCTTTCCAATTGCTCGGTGCGCTGGGCTTGCTACTTGGAACCATCGGATTGGGAGTGACCCAATTGCGAAATGCAATGGAGCGCAAAAGTGAACTCGGAGCGATGCGGGCGATGGGATTCTCCCGATCAAGGCTCATTTGGGCTCTCTTCCTAGAAAACGGTTGGCAGTTACTTCGTGGTGTCGGAATAGGAATGCTTTGTGCGTTGGCTGCTTCCTTACCAATTCTTTGGCAAAAGCAAACTCTCGCAGGCGTGCTAGGTCCCTTGTCGATGCTCGCGTGGGTCATCGGACTTGGGCTGGTGTTTTGCATCGCGGCCGCTTATCTCGCGATGCGTGAACCGTTGTTGCGTGCATTGCGGGCTGATCACTGATAGCTGGAAGCCACTGGTTGAAGGGGGTCGGTTAAAGATCGCCGATTAAATATTGCCGGCTGAATACTGCCGGCTGAGTATTGCCGTTAGACGTCGCTTGCTGTCCATTAGCCCTGCTTTTTCTGTGCAGTGTTTTTCCGAGCAGTGTTTTTTCTGTGCGGTATAGGGCTGTGGCGGCTAGAATTTTTGCGGCAGGCGAGGAACAGCAGTAGGATGTTTTGATTTTCCGGTCAAAATACAGATTCAAAGACCTTGCCGATTCGAACCGAGCCTAAGTGTTCGATTGTTCAGTTGCAACTTGTAAGCCGTTTCAGCTGTAATGCGTTTCCAGTGTATTTCGTTTCCCTCCAAGCGTGAATGATCGCGATAGAGCTAAAGCCATGACATCGAGTTTGAACAAGTATTCATCGAGAATTACACAACCGAAGAGCCAAGGGGCATCGCAAGCCATGTTGTACGCAACGGGGCTGAAGCCTGAGGACATGAGCAAGGCTCAAATCGGGATTGCGAGCGTTTGGTTTGAAGGCAACCCGTGCAACATGCACTTGCTAGATTTGGGTTTATCGGCAAAGAAGTCGGTGCAAGCTCGAGGTTTGGTGGGGATGCGGTTCAATACTGTCGGGGTTAGCGATGGGATCAGCATGGGGACCGACGGCATGTCGTACTCGTTGCAATCGCGCGACTTGATTGCAGACTCGATTGAAACGATCATGGGTGGTCAGTGGTACGATGGATTGATTGCTATCCCTGGATGCGACAAAAACATGCCAGGGTGTTTGATCGCCATGGGAAGATTGAATCGTCCAGCGCTGATGATCTATGGAGGGACGATTCGGGCTGGGAAATGGAACGGTCATTCCCTCGATATCGTTTCGGCATTCCAGTGCTATGGGCAATACATCGCTGGCCAAATCGATGATGAAACGCGAGAGAGCATTGTGCGAAACTCTTGTCCCGGCGCGGGTGCTTGCGGCGGGATGTATACCGCCAACACGATGGCTTCGGCGATCGAAGCACTTGGGATGGCATTGCCTTACTCGGCGTCGATCCCTGCAGAGGATCCAGCCAAGAAAGAGGAATGCGACCGTGCGGCAGCCGCCATCCATTTGCTTCTTGAAAGGGATATCAAGCCTCGCGATATCATGACTCGGCAAGCGTTTGAGAACGCGATGACTGTGGTCGTAGCCCTTGGTGGTAGTACCAATGCTGTGCTTCACCTGCTCGCGATGGCTCGCTCGGTCGATGTTCCACTTACTCTCGCGGATTTCCAAAACACCAGCGATCGTGTCCCCTACTTGGCCGACCTGAAGCCTTCCGGCAAGTTCGTTCAAGAAGATTTGCACTCCATCGGTGGAACCCCTGCAGTGATGAAGTACTTGCTAGCCGAAGGCTTGCTCAACGGGGACTGCTTGACGGTTACAGGAAAGACTCTGGCTGAGAACCTTGCAGACCTTCCTGGACTGAAAGTTGGCCAGTCGATTGTTCGACCAGTGAGTGATCCGATCAAGCCGACCGGCCATATTCAGATTCTCTTTGGCAATTTGGCACCCGAAGGTGCGGTTGCGAAAATCACTGGTAAGGAAGGATTGATCTTCTCAGGGCCCGCCCGCTGCTTCGATAGCGAAGAAGACATGTTGCGAGCATTGGAGCAAAAGAAGATTCACAAGGGGGACGTGATTATCATCCGATTCGAAGGTCCCAAGGGTGGTCCGGGAATGCCAGAGATGCTGACCCCGACCTCGGCAATCATGGGTGCGGGGCTTGGTTCGGATGTCGCGTTGCTAACTGACGGACGCTTTTCGGGTGGATCCCACGGGTTCATCGTCGGCCATATTACTCCCGAAGCCCAGGTTGGTGGACCGCTGGCACTCGTTCGAGACAACGATCACGTTACCATCGACGCGGAATCGAATCGACTGGAAGTCGCTGTAAGTGAACAAGAGATGGCCCAGCGCCGGGCTGCTTGGAGCGCACCTGCGTTGAAGGCAACGCGAGGGACGCTTTACAAGTACATCAAGAACGTCAAGAGTGCGAGCGAAGGCTGCGTAACGGACGAGTAGTATAATAAGGGGAACGGCGGCAATGGTAACCCGACGTGTCAACGAGGCAAGCATCAATGGTAACCCGAACCGTCAGGGAGGCATTGCAGTACACGCTTCATCGCCCATACGCGCGCTCTGCGTAATCCCCACCGCTCAATAAACCGATATACCTGACCAACAGCGACTGATGAAATCGACCAT
>CAIJIZ010000716.1 GCA_903820735.1 uncultured Pirellula sp. | reverse complement strand
CTGACGGAGTTGACCACGACCAAATACATCGTCTTTGGGGATGGACAAGTAAGAGAAGGTTGAGCACTGGTTAGAGCCAACAACTTTTTGAATGGACTCGAAAGGGTGGTTACCATGGGTAGCGTCGAACGGTCGGCTTGGTATCAACAACTCGAGTCGCATTTGCTTGTGCGATTTCAGCACTGGGCACGCAGGGTTCAGGAATGCGTTCGAGAACGCGGGGTAAAGTCGTTTGAGCTCGAAGTTCTAAACGTTGCGTCTGGACAGAAACGTCAATCTATTCGGGTTGTTTCATCTGGGCTCATGCAGGGCGCAGTTCCGATGGGAGTACGGGTTATTGAGTTGCTCGTCGCTCAAACTCGATCCGCACAGACATCTGCTGTTCAGACAGCCTCTCCTCCTAAAACATCGCGGTTCCTATTGGATATCCCAATTTCTGGTATCGAGAGCGCGTTGGCGCAGACTCTTGGAAGTGAGGGTCTTGGAGAGGAAGCCAATGGTGTTTTGTCGGGTACTTCGCTCGAACAACGTTTGGTCGATTGGTTTGTCGAGCCATTCGCGACTTGTCTTGTGGAGTCTTTAGCAACGGGGATTGAGGCTGATGCGAAGTTGCACCGGTTTGTTGGTGACGTGGATGTCGATCGGTGTTTTCCGGATACTGATTCGTATTTTCGCGTTGGGTTTCAGATGCGGTTTCGAACGGCAAATGCCCAAGTGAAGAGTGTAGAAGGTGAACTGGCATTTACTGACGTAGCTTTAAGCCCATTTATCGGTTGTGTGTTGGGGAGCAAAATTGGAGGACACGATCGGCATGAATTGGTAGCCGTCATGGCGCGATCTACGATTTCTCCTGAGGATTTCGCTCAGATCGAAGTGGGCGATGTGATTGCGACCGAAGTCGATGCGCATGGCGAGTTTGGATTGGAGTACTTGGGCAATCGCGTTTGTTCGGTGGTGCCAGGGTTATTGCATGGCAGAAAAGCGGTACGAGTGGTGCAATAACACTCTCTTCTGCGTGAAAAGCCTTTAGAATGCGTTGGCGGTTTAAAATGCCGTAGGGGTTTCAAGAACCGTAGGTTTTCCAAGGGGAGTGCAGTGAGAATGGGCGAGAGTTCTATTACAGGACGTGTTCGAAGTAGGGTGGTGCAGATTGCAGGGTTCACCGGTGTTCTCTGGTTGGTCTTTTTGATCGATTGGTTTGCGACCGCAGATCTATCCAAATGGGGGCTTATTCCCCGGCAACTTCACGGTTTATGGGGGATCGTTTGCTCGCCGTTCCTGCATGCCAATTTTAGTCACTTGGTGAGCAACACCATTCCGCTGATCATCCTGCTTGGTATTGTCCTAGCCACGCAGCGAAGAGGTTGGGAGATCGTCGTCGAGATCATCCTGCTGGGTGGTGTTTTGTTGTGGGTTTTCGGTCGCCCGGCTGTGCATATCGGAGCAAGTGGGTTGGTCTATGGCTTGATCGCTTACTTACTGGTCGCTGGATTTCGCCAAGGTCGAATTGTGCCCGCGTTGGCCGCCCTTGTGGTTGGGTTTCTCTATGGCGGGACACTCATCTTTGGAGTGTTGCCCAGCGTCGGCCCCGAGGTTTCTTGGGATGGCCATCTGCTCAGTGCGGTAGCGGGTGGATTGTTGGCTTATGCATCGACAAGTTCAGCTTTCAGTGAGCCGAGTACGGTGCGTGCGTTAGGCGGGGCCGATGGCGAGTGGAAGGACGGTTGAGGCTCGAAGGTTGCTTTTTCGTGATGGGGGGAAGGATTCCTTTAGAAATCGACTATACTTTTGGGGGTATCGGCGAAGCCACAGAAGCTACTCTTGTTCACGGCTCGCCTTCCTCTTTCGATCTTTTGAGTAACCATGCGGAATTCAGTACATCGTCGCCAAGTGTTGGGCGCGGGGCTTGCAGCTACAGGTGGGCTTTTGACTTCTTATCGTGAGACGTTTGCGGCGTTGCAAGATAGCCCCGTGAAACGAGTGGGGCTTATTGGTTCAGGGTGGTATGGGAAGGCGGATTTGTTTCGGTTGATCCAAGTAGCACCGGTAGAAGTTGTCTCGTTGTGCGATGTGGATTCTAAGATGCTCAGCGACGCGGCTGACATGGTTCAGCAGCGACAAAAATCGGGGAATCGGCCCAAGACCTATGCTGACTACCGCAAGTTGCTTGCGGAAAAAGACCTCGATATTGTTTTGATCGCCACTCCTGACCATTGGCATGCCCTACCGATGATCGAAGCGGTCAAGAACGGGGCTGATGTTTACGTTCAAAAGCCGATTAGTCTCGACGTCGCAGAAGGTCAAGCGATGGTTGCCGCCGCACGCAAATACAATCGTGTCGTTCAAGTTGGAACGCAGCGACGCAGCACCCCACACTTGATTGAAGCGAAAGAGAAGATTATCGAGAGCGGGATGTTGGGGAAAATCTCGCATGCAGAAGTTTACTGTTACTACCACATGCGTGCGCGAGAAAATCCACCCGATGCGACCCCTCCTGAGAATCTCGACTACGAGATGTGGACAGGACCAGCACCGATGTTGCCTTATAACAAACTAGTGCACCCGAGGTCCTGGCGAGCTTTCAACGAGTACGGAAATGGGATTTTGGGAGACATGTGCATTCACATGCTCGATACCGTGCGATGGATGCTCAAGCTTGATTGGCCTACGCGTGTTTCAAGCCAAGGCGGGATCTTTGTAGATAAAGCATCCCGTGCCAATATCTCGGATACTCAAACGGCAGTCTTTGAATTCCCAGAGTTGAACGTGTTGTGGACGCATAGAACTTGGGGGGATGCGCCAGATCCTGCGTACCCTTGGGGTGCGACCCTCTACGGAGAGAAAGGAACACTGCGACTGAGTGTGATGAGTTATGATTTTCAGCCGAGAGGGGGCGATAGCAAACCCATCCATCGCGACGTGACTTATGAACTTGAAGAGTTTCCAGAGGATAAGACCGAGAAGGATCTAGAGCGACATGTCGCTCCGGCGATCCGTTATCACATGTTGGATTTCCTCAAGGCTATCGCGGACCGGAGCAAGCCGGTTGCGGATATCGAGCAGGGGCATATTTCGACTGCTTCGTGTATTCTTGCGAATATGTCCATGCAGTTGGGACGAACCCTTACGTTCGATCCCGGCAAGCACATCGTCGTCGGAGACGATCAAGCCACGGCAATGCTTCGACGAGCCTATCGTGCACCTTGGGTGCATCCTCAAGCCGACAAGGTTTAAGGGAGTGGGTTGTAAGTACCCGGCGAAGGGTTGTGATTGAATAACTATTGGAATTCTACGAGAGAGTCGGCGTTGTGACGTATCCCTATCAGTTGCCGCCGAGCGCCATGGTGGACTTGCTAGATGCAAGGCCAGACCCTGTGGCGATTTGGAGTTCCGATGCAAACTATGCGATTCTTGCCTCGAGATTGGCTTTGCCAGATATCACGGCGTTAAAACGTCGCTATCTGCCTCT
>CAIJIZ010000715.1 GCA_903820735.1 uncultured Pirellula sp. | reverse complement strand
CTGGTATCAAATGCGCTTCATCGACAATGATCAGATCAAAACGATCGAGCTCACAGGCACGTTTATAGATCGATTGGATACCGGCGATGATGACGGAATTGTTGGTGTCGCGACGCTTCAAGCCTGCCGAGTAGATACCGAAGTCCACCTCGGGGCAGACTGCGGTTAACTTGTCGGCTGTTTGCTGAAGCAGCTCTTTGACGTGGGCCAGCACTAGGACGCGACCTTGCCAGAGCGTGACCGCATCTTTACAAATCGTGGCCATACATGGAGTTTTCCCCCCCGCTGTCGGAATGACCACGCAAGGATTGTCATCGCGATCACGCAGGTGGTTGTAAACCGCATCGACGGCCGCCTGTTGATAGGGTCGAAGTTGCATCGTGTTACTCCCATCTCAGCATCGAAAAGCCATCTTCCAATCGGGACTCGAACGACCGGTCCGGTTCCTCAATGCAATCGCTATCCAGGTCGACCCCCACTTTTCGATTGCGCCGCTTGCGATGTGAACGAAGCAGCCGGCCACACTCGGGGCATTCACGTTTGTCGCTTGTGGCAACGACCCCGCAGTCGCCACAAATCCGTTGGTCTAAACTCTCGTTCATCATCACACCTGCGAACATTTCGAGATTCGAACAAAAACCATGCCGCCAGGGATCGGTTCGCGTTTCCAGGTGTCTAGATGGATGATTTGGCTGTCGTCGTGATACGCACCACCTTGTCCGAGTGCATCGAGCAAAGCTTTTTGCGTGTTATCTACATCCCGGCGACGACGGTCGGGTGGATACAGTTCGATGAAGACTTCCAAGTCACCATCGAAAGGGCGAACGCCTCGCGCCGCGAGGATCGACACAACCTGTTGACGGAAGAGTCGACCCCCGCGGCTGATGAGCGTCCGTGCTCCCACCCGCCGCCAGTAATGGTTTACTGACGGCGGATACGGCAGTTCGAATTCGATCACGAGGGACGTCTCCATGGTGGAGTCGTATGGTTTGCTTGCTGAGGCTGTGCTGTCACGGCCTCAGGTTTCGAGTAACCTCGGATCTCGTTGGTGATGTCCCCCGAATCTTCGCGCTTGCGACACTTGACGTTGATCACCAGCGGCAAGTTATGCAGTTCGACCGAATCGCCCGGGGTGAGCACCCCAACGGCTCGGCAGATAGCCGACAACTCCGCTTGGGCGATCTTCACCGCAGTGGGATTGGCGTTGTGAAGATTGAGCCGGGACCAAAGGAATCGACCTTTGTATTCCCCTTCGAGAACCTGAAAGGTCAGTTGCAAGTAGCTGCCCGATCCGGACTTCGTCGGCTTGAGTTCCGACTCGGTGATCACGGCCAGGTACTTGCCTGCCGGGATCGCTTCCAAATTCGAGGACGGCTCGACTTGATTCGCGTTAAAGTTGTTGAGATTAGCCATGGTTCGTAGCTCCTTCTGGTGCAGAAACGGGGTTGGACAGTTCGTTGGATGTGCTGAGGATGCCGCCAACAATCGCATCCCAAGCCAATGGAATTTCAGGTTTGAGTCGGTACCGGTTCTTGGCCACGCACGAGGGACCGCCGACGGTTTTCAAGATGCGTTCGCCACCGGCAGCGCCCACTGGGGCAGCGATCGCTCGCTGGCGACCAAAGCCACTCTCTTCGGTGCGGGTCGTGAATCGTTTGGTGGCAAACAGCACCGCATCGCACCATTCGGTGATGATGGCACTTGCGTGTTTGTGCAGACGAGGTGAGTAGCGGTCGTAGGCCGGTGCTTCTGGGTCCTCGAACTTCTCGACCTTGGCATGGGCGATCAGAAAAACCATCAT
>CAIJIZ010000714.1 GCA_903820735.1 uncultured Pirellula sp. | reverse complement strand
TATCCAAAGCACAGGCTTCGATGTGTTGAAATAGGCTCACAACTAATTTGAAATAGCCATTGTGGCCGAGAAATTCATGTTGCAAACAACCATCGATTGGGATGAGAATCGAATGAGCATCTCCGAGCCGAAGGTCGAGCACCACGAAGGCCGTGGCATTCGCAGTTGCCCAATCTTCCCGGAGCTTCGACCGATCCTCGACGAAGCGTTTGAGATCTTCGGCGACAAAAGTGAATACGTGGTTGCCGCTCCGCAGTATCGAGCTGCCGCCAACACGGCGATGGGCTGGAAGAACTCGAATCTACGCACCGAGATGACGCGACTCTTGCGACGCGCCGGCGTAACGGGTTGGCCAAGATTGTTCCATTCGATGCGGGCTAGCAGGCAGACGGAACTGCAGCGAGAGTTCCCACTGCACGTGGTTTGTTCCTGGCTTGGCAACTCACCGCGGATCGCTCAGCAGAGTTACTTGCTGGTTACTGAGGATGACTTCGCTAAGGCAGCAGGCGTGGCTAGGGTGTAGTCGTTCGCCCATGGTTCGACGGCGACCACGTGTGGAGCCGTTCGCGAATTCCAAACGCCGAGTTTCGAACTGAATGGATACATGTGTGACAAGGGGCCTAAGGACTGCGATCACCGGGCCGCCGGAGCGCCGCTCTCCATTGGAAAACCGCGCGGTCGGCGGCTCCACCTGCATCGCTTTGTTCGTCACGGAATTGTCAGATGTCGTCAAGGTGGAAGTGGATTCGACACTTCAGTGTAGCGCATCGTTCTAGTGTTTCCGGTTTGTCAATTGCGTAAACAATCACTTCGGGACCAGCATGTGGCATAAGATGGATTGTAATATGCGAATTGGTCATATCGCAAAATCGCATTAAATCCAGTTTTGCGTGCCAAATCAGGTCAAGAACAGTATTGATCGCATAATCAAAATCCGCCGCAGGTAGATTGGGCAGATGTATTTGCCATTCCTGGTAATCAAGTTCAGGATGCTTACTAGCGATTGTCCGATTTTTCTGTTGCCAGACCTTAGTCGGCTCAATGCCAGTTAGTGCCGTTACTTGCTGCACGTCAACATTCGCCGGACTTACCACCGATAATGTCGTCGAGATCTCCGCGGCTCGATTCATTCTTGAATCTCCTCAGCAATCTCTTCGACACCTGCATCAGTTTCCGCACCCTTCTTTTTTGCGGGATAATCTTCCAAAACTTCATCCCAAGTCATCCCGGTTTCTACGTTGGAAAGGCCACTGTCTTTGTTTACGGGTACCAGCACAACCTTTCCATCTTTGTCTTTGTAAATATTGTATTTGCTGACATTATCTTTCCCAACTTGATCCTCTTTAAATTTGTGAGCATCAATCTTCTTAATGTCGGCATCGGAGACCTTCTTCAGGTCTCCGTCCGCAGCTACAAGGGTTATCGAAGCGACGTCTCCGTCTTCAAGGAAGGAGTCCAGCGAAAATGCGGACACGGTAAGCACGTAGCCAGTTGAGTCGACCGCAGAAAGATATCCGATTTCTAGCACAAGCCCCGCGTTGACAGAGCAATCGAATTCGATTTTGACGTGATCAAACGCACAGACCGTTTGCGCACGCGCGATTGAAGTTTGCCCAAACGACGCCAAAATCACTGCGGCGAATAGTAGAAGGTTGCGGATCATTTGTTTTCCGTTCAGGAGTCTTTTGAAGATAAAGTGACGAACTTGTATTTATACGGATCAGCCTAAACTCTGTAGACCGCACCAATGCAGCCTATCACGCAAGCTAGCCTCGATCCGAAGTTGAATGATATCGGGAAGTTGCGAGCCGAGCAAAGATTGGATGGAGTGATAGACTGTTTCGGCCCAAGCATCTTATATCGAGGGACGACGCGAGCATTCCCGATACCTCTGTCCGGCAAGGAATTCTACTACGATTCGAACTTACCTAGTTCGAATCCTACCCCCTCTGCTGCAAAACCACCTGCTTTCCCTGTAAAAACGTGGGTTCGGAGGCGACTCTGACGACTCACTGGACGACTCACCAGGGGCCAAGGCAGCGCACTAGACGACGCAGCATGTGCAAGCATGCACGTGCATGGACGTGCAGGAAAGCCAAAGCAATTGGCCAGAAATGCAAAAAACCCTGGGGAAACCAGGGTTTTCGAGCGGATAGGACAGGAACCGAACTTTTCGATGTTTTCCCAATGTTTCTGGGATGTTCGAAGGTTACTTATTAACGTTGGCTTACGCGGACAACAAACCTGTTGCCGTGGCGCGTTTGGGTGAATACCTTGACTTTAAGGGGTTAGAACGCGACTATAAATCGATCAGAAGTGCGGAGATTGCCCGAATCAACTGTGTTCTGACGCCACATGCTACCTAAGGATGCTTCGCGATGAATGTAGAACAAACCATTTTGGAGATTGCTACGCTTCCGATCGATGTTCGCTTACGTTTGGTATCTGCCATTTGGGACACATTACCACAGGATGCTGATCTGTCGCCAAACGCCCTTCAACAAGCCGAACTAGAACGCAGACTCTCCGAGCATCGAAAGGACCCTGGTTCGGCGATTTCCCATGAGGAGATCATGCGACGTGTGAAGAGTCGTCGGTAATGTGGAGACTTGTTGTACGCCCGCAGGTCGAAGACGACCTAGTGGAAGCATCTCTTTGGTACGACAAGAAGCAAATCGGATTGGGCGATCAATTCCTGGCAGAATACGTCGCCGCGATTTATCGTATCCTGGAGAACCCATGGCTGTTCTCGATAGCCGCCAATGGTCTCCGCCCCTGCTTGATCAAACGATTCTCTTACATCATTCATTTTGCGGTAGAAGACGATCAGATCGTCGTGATCGCTGTAATGAACGCTGCAAGGGACGATGCAAGTTTCATGCATCATCTTCCCTAAACGGGTTCGGACATTCTCAGAAACGCTCTCGCTACATTGGGAAGACATCGACTGGGAAATGAACCGAATCAGTATTCCAGAGCCGAAGGTCGAGCATCACGAAGGTCGTGGCATTCGTAGCTGCCCGATCTTCTCCGAGCTGAGACCGATCCTCGACGAAGCCTTCGAGATCTTCGGTGATAAGAGCGAGTACCCGATTTCATTTTCATAGTCTGTCTTGACTTGTCACATCCGCTTCCCAACTAAGGAATTGTTCGATGATAGCCTCGATCTGTAGCGGAGCGCCTGCTCCATGAAAATCGCAATCCTCTTTCCAGCAAGTGTACCATCGGTCCGAGTCATTCATCTCGAATTCGAATCTTTCAAAGCATGCGCTTTCAAGCTGAGTTCCTGTCAGTTCAATCTTAAGAGCAAATCCGGGGTTATCAATCGTTGTAATGCTGATGCCCCAGCGATGTTCCCATAGATCATCACATTGTGCATCGTACCACTCGGACAGTCTCTTTAGGGCGCTTTTCATAGTTGCGTCAAACTCATTCAGTTTTATTGCGGAACGTTATGCATCACCCATTGCGAGTACTAAACAAATATGCTGAACCAAGCCCGAGTGAGCGAGCCCTTGCCCTATACCGCGAGTGACAGGAGGGATACATCTTCCCAATCCGCCGTGCCGGGTACAATGAATACACGCCAACATCGTTCATAAGCAATGATGAACCCCCGCAAAGTCAACACGCCAGTAAACGATTTCGTCGCCTTCAATCATTGCCTCGAGCATCGCACGATCGCGATTGTGGAGAACGCAGTCGCCGACGCGAAATTCGGATTGTCTCACGTGTAGAAATCATACTGCTTGCTTCTCTTAGCGCCGACTCACCAGGTACCAGTCTTCACTTTCTCAAAACTATTCCGGAATTCTCATTGGTCAGGATTGTCGATTAATGACTTGAGTCGATCGCATAGCGGTTTGGGGAATTTTGCAACCCAACTTTCGTCCAAAAGTCCAACCTCGATCATATCTAGAAGGTGAACACGATCTTTCAGTCGAAAGGAATTCAACTTCATTCGTACAAGCCGCTCCAATGGTAGGATTCGAATACCGTCTCCGTATTCAATCGGTTCAACATCAGGGTTCGGCTCAAAGTCGTCCTGCTTGACCATTCGATTGGCTAGGACAATATGAATTGCATAGCGTACCGAATCATCTTTTCCTTCGAGAAACATGTCCAGCCCAGCCGCTTTGCGATAGTGGTATCCATTTGCCGCCATGACCTGTTTTAGCTGCTCAAGATCCTCAGGACGAATCAAGATATCAACATCGTTCGTGGCACGTACGGCTCCAGGATCGACTTGAGCTACCCAAACTCGAACTGCGTTGCCTCCTACGATCGCAAATGGAATCGAGGAAGACTCGAGAATATTCACGGCTTTTCTGAGCCGTAATTCAACGCGATCCATCGATTCCCCGATTCTTTGCCAAAGTTGATCACCGACCACCGTCAATGCTGGATTCATTTTTCCCTCCACCAGTTTTTCCTAGTATAACACAATGGTTGGAAGAACTCGAACCTACGAACTGAATTGACGCGACTCTTGCGCCGCGCCGGAGTATCGGGTTGGCCACGATTGTTCCACTCGATGCGAGCCAGCAGACAAACGGAACTGCAGCGCGAGTTCCCACTGCACGTGGTCTGCTCCTGGCTTGGCAATTCGCCACGGATCGCTCAGCAGAGCTACCTGCTGGTTATCGAGGATGATTTTGCCAAGGCCGCTGGCGTGGCGAAGGTGCTGGTTGAGGGTGAAGTCAATAAGAGTGGGGAGTGTGGCCGGTAAGAGGTTGACCTAATTGTTTTCGGACGACAGAAATTATTTTATGGGGTGCTGCTGGAAGAATTCCCACATCATGTCGTTTGCCGATATGTCCCGTGTGGACGCACCGAGAGACTGCATTCGCGGTTCATTTCCAGGCCATGTGTGACCACCACCTTTGATGATCACCAACACGACCTCTGCTCCTTCTTTGCCGGACTCGTATCGCACCTGCTTTACTGTCGTACCGTCTTTCTCGCGATCCGGTAATTGTATAACGCGAGGGCTTTTATTGCACCCGTTAGCATTCACCCACGCACTAATTGAGTGATCCACGGAGTAGAACTCTGTGCCCGAAGGACCGCGGCCTTTGCCTCCCGAAAATGGAGCGAATTCATCCGCTTCGCCATGAAAGTGCATCACCGATACGGCTCGTCCTGGACGGCAATCCTTCGTTCCCATCGGTCCGCTGACGGGAGCGATCGCGGCGATACGATCTGACATTTCCGATGCAAGCCTATAGGCCATCATGGCGCCATTCGACATACCTGTAGCGAAAACACGGTTGCGATCCACGTTCGCAATTCCCTCTAAGTCATCCAGAATATGCCGTACAAACGCTACATCATCGACATTGCGGGCGGCTGCCTGACCACAACAGTTGCCAGCGTTAAATGTCAGCATTCGTTCTAAGCGGCCGCTACCATCTGGGTAAACAACGATGAACCCCGACTGATCCGCCTTCTGATTCAGGCCGCTGAAAGCGACCATATTTCGAGCGTTAGCTCCGCCGCCGTGAAAGGCTAATACGACCGGAGTGGGTGTATCTTTAACGTACTGGGGATGAACATGCACCAAATAGCTTCGCTCGCTTCCATCTACTTTCAACGTGCGAGAAGAATCGCCTGGGCTCAGATGACTTTCGTCTGCTACCAACAATATCGCTAGAGTTGCAAGTAGATGCATCATGGTTCATCACTTCCAAAGTCAAAATTTTTTTCTATGCGAATCGGCCTCAACCCTGTGGGCTACATAAATTGCAGCCTACCATACGAACCCGCCGACGGATGAGCCTGAGGATCTCGGAAACTCGGGATCAGATCAACTTTCTCATTAGTGGATAGGCTGTTTCGGCCTGTACGCCGGCCCCCGCGTCTCAAGACATCGGGTGTCTAGTTCGAATCCTACCACCTCCACCGACATGGGGCGTTACCAAGCTGGGACATTCAAAACCCCAGTGATTTGACGACTCGCGCGACTCGAAAAACGACTCGAATTTAGGTGCGCGACGCGAAATACAACGCCGCATTCCGCCATGCACCGAGCCCGCATGGGCGCTACAGAACTCCAAAGCAATTGGCCAGAAATGCGAAAAACCCTGGGGAAACCTTTGGTTTTGCAGCACGGGCTTCAAAAAGCTAACGGAGAGGACAGGATTCGAACTTTTGGATGTTTTCCCAATGATTTTGGAAGTTCGAAAGGGACCGAACGGATGCTTTCGGAAACAACCACACCATCACTGATCGGGGCGAATATGTAGCCATTGCGTCATTGCAACGGATCATCCCGCCGAAGGTGTTGATTCGGTATTGGCATTCACCGTTTCGCCACCGATTCCATGCATCCTTGTGTTTAATGATGGCACGTCAGGTTCTCGCTTCGGCAGTCGCACGATTCTTCGGCCTGACACCATTTGGCGGCGACGCAGTTCCTCACCGATGCGATGGACATCGTTACCCTGCTGGGCTGCAAGCTGATGTCGAATCTCACGAATTTCCTGGGTGATTGGGTTATGTGTCATCGGTCAATCC
>CAIJIZ010000713.1 GCA_903820735.1 uncultured Pirellula sp. | reverse complement strand
TAAGCTTCGATCGTTGGCGACTTTGTTCATGATGTCGGTTCCCCTCACGCGTGGTGGATTAGAGAGCGAGAGTTGAAAGTGAAGAGTTGATCGTTGAAAGTGGATGAGGTTCTATCGGAATCGTATACAAGCCCTAGCGTAATTCCATCTGACGCTCGAAAACTTGGACGACATCTTTCAAAATGACAGCGTGTGTTTCGTAAGCAGTTGGTAGCGGTGGAACGCTTGGAAGCGTTTCGTTTTTCTCGATAAAGTCATCGATCTCCCCTTCGGTCCAGTCCCACGGTTTACCGGCAACGCGCAGGGTGCGAGGAAAAGCATCGTTGCCGGAAGCTCCCACGACGCGATACCAGCGGTGGACTTGCCGCGAAATCTTGGTCACCATACTCGCATCGCTTGGACGCGGTAACAAATCTCGCATGGCAAATCGGGACATCATCAGCCAGTCACCCGGTTTAATCGATGCATCCATTCCGCTGTAACCTTCGACGGTGATGTTGAAGGTGCCAGATCGGAGCGCTTCGTTGTCGATATCGGTAACTTTCACTACCCGCTCGGAACTCGGCACATTGAGGATTTCTGCTGGTCGCTGCGATTGCAGGTCGCCTTGTCTTACGACGACTGTCGAACCTACTTCGCGAACATCGCGTTTGGAAAAGACCACTAAGGCGACGTCGTAAAGTCGTGCGATAGAGAGAGGTTGGTTGAAGGATATATCTCGTTGGAACTGCGTGATACGATCCCGTCCGATGATTGGATTGTTTTCCGAAGGGGTAATCGTCACCAACCAGGAGGACTGCTGGGCTGATGCAGGGTTTGCGACGATCGAACCATCGCCAGCAACATAGACGCTGCGGATCGGGCCGAGGGCTTTATTTTTGGTGGTCGATGGTTGAACGATGTCGCCACCATACATAGTCGCAAGGCGCACTGCTGCTGGCTGGCGCAACCACGACCCAGGGGTCGATGCGTTTGGATCGGTCAACGAGCCTCGCAGCAATCGGGCGGCCCGAGGAAGGTTCTGTTGATCGGCGACCATGAGGACGGGGTTTGTATTATCGAAGTGAAATGGAAATCTCGTTCGAAAGAACGGTAAAGGAACTTGGTTCCCAGGGCGCGATTGAAAGCCCCAAAAAAGAGGATCGATGCAGAATCCAAGTCCCGCGACTTCGTTCTGCGCAATGGCGGCTTGAAGCGGGTTTTGCGGAACGGGGAACGTGCGTGCGGCCGCATCATAAGCAGCTTGCATCGTCGAGACCGAATGCTCGTTGCCGCCGATGTCATCGACTAGACACCAAGGTGATTCAAGGGAAGGTTGCGCTATGTTCGTCGTGTTGAAGAGGGCCAGCGCACTATCGCCGGCCGCTAGGCCTTGTGTGATCTGATACGAATCTTCCGCTTCGCGACCCGCAAGTGGGATCAGCAAGCCAATGGCGACCATGCCAACGAGGATGACGACCATGGCGAAGATGACTTCGAGCATCGTTAGACCGCTGCGAGATTTCATCAAAGTGTGCTCCTGAAGGTCGGCTCTTTGGCCAGTGGTGATGTGCGGAAAAGGATTAGGCGAGTGCAAGCTATTGAGCGGTTACGTTGGAGTTGTAAGTTCCTCGTCGTGTCAGTTCGACCATGTCCCCGAAATTGAGGTTGTCGATGTTCAGTCCGAGGATCGCTGTCTGTGTTTCAATGTTGACGATAGGCGAAGCCGAGATTGCACCC
>CAIJIZ010000712.1 GCA_903820735.1 uncultured Pirellula sp. | reverse complement strand
GGACAATAAAGACGAGTGAATGTCCGTCGCAAGCGTTGGTCGCTCCTTCCCTCGCGGCTACAATGCATAACCGTCTGCGTGAGCGTTGATGCTCACTCGACAACTGTTTTACCTTCCCACCCCAACGATCCCATTCGAGTTACCAAACGGTTGAAACATGGCAATTACCGAAGATCAAGTTCGCGAAGAACTCAAGCGTGTGATCGATCCTGAGTTGTTCGTCAACATTGTGGACCTTGGACTCATCTACGTCGTCGACATTCAACCTGGCGAAGAGGGCAAAGAGAATGTCTTGGTCGAGATGACCATGACGAGTCCGATGTGCCCTGCGGGACCTCAATTAGTTGCCAATAGTCGGCAAGTCGTTGAGTCGATCGAAGGAGTCGGGACCGTCGATATCAAAGTAGTGATGGACCCACCATGGGGCCCTGACAAGATGACCGAAGATGCAAGAGACCAGTTAGGAATTTTCTAGAGATGAGCCAATCGACACAGCGGATCGATCTTGATGAGATCCGCGAAGAGATCGCCGATCTCGATACTCCGCAGGAGCGGTTGGCTTTTTTGATCGAGTTAGGGCAAAGCCTGCCGCAATTCGATGAGCGGTACCAGATCGAAGAATTTCGGGTGCTTGGATGCCAGAGCATGGTCTGGGTAGTACCCAAACTCGGTGAGCAAACCATCGAGTTTCTAGGATCCAGCGATGCACCGATGGTGCGGGGACTCGTCGCTATCCTCATTGCAGCCTACTCGGGCAAGAGCCCTTCTGAGATCGTAGCTTTTCCCATCGAAGCGCTTTTCGACGAGATTCATTTAAAAGCTTTCCTGACTCCGATGCGAAGCAACGGATTGCACTCGATGGTTCAGCGGATTCAAGGAATCGCCAAGGGAGTCTTGGCCGAGCAGGCGTCAGCAACGTCGTCCTTGAGAGCGACGTCGAAAGCAGACAAAGGATGTCCGTTGGATCCGACCGGAACGAATACGCCTTGCGGTGCGACGATTCAGCAACCCGCACCTCCATCAAAAGTCGTTCGCGGTGATTGGGCCAAGCTTCCGATGATTCCCATCTCGCAGTGCCGTAAAGACTTTCCAATCCTCGATGCGAAGCTTCCGTGCGGCAAGCCTTGGATATATCTCGACAATGCCGCCTCTGCGCAAAGGCCTGTCTCGGTCCTCGATTGCATGGATCGCGTTTACAGGAATCACTATGCGAATGTGCATCGAAGCGGACATCAGTTGGCAGCAGAGACGACCGAAGCGATGGAGGCGGCTCGTCAAGCTTTGTGTGATTGGATGCACCTCGAATCAGCTTCGCAAGTAATCTTCACTCCGGGCACCACCGCCTCGATCAATCTAGTAGCGAGAAGCTGGGGCGATGCTTTCCTCAAGACTGGGGATGAGATTGTCCTAACGGAGATGGAGCATCATTCGAATATCGTTCCTTGGCAACAGTTAGCCCAACGCACCGGAGCTGTGATTCGATGGATCGGGGTCCGAGATGACTATCAACTAGACCTGGAGTCACTGGATAAGATCCTGAGCCCCCGCACGAAGCTTGTGAGTATCACGGCGGTTTCCAATGTGCTTGGAACGATCAATCCGGTCCGAAAAATCGCAGATGCAGCACACCGCGTGGGAGCGAAAGTCCTCGTCGATGCAGCCCAAAGCGTTCCGCATGGCAAGGCGACTGCGGTCGATTGGGATGCAGACTGGGTGGTCTTCAGCGGACATAAAATGCTTGGACCAACAGGGATTGGAGTGCTGGCAGGAAAGCGAGAGATTCTCGAGTCGATGCCACCGTTTCTCGGCGGTGGGAACATGATCAAATCCGTTAGCAAGAGTGGATTTGAGCAAGCGGACTTGCCCCATCGTTTTGAAGCAGGAACGGCGGCGATTGTAGAAGCCATCGCCATGAAACCAGCGTTGGAATATCTGCTAAGAGTCGGTAGCGACCAGATCCTATCGCATGAGCAGAACTTGACTCGTCGTGCGATAGAAGGACTACAGACAATTAAAAACCTTCGGATCTTGGGAGCGACAGAAGTAAACTCCGGAGAAAAAACCGGGATCGTTTCGTTCGTCATACCTGGAATTCACGCAGACCAAATCGGCCAGTACTTGAATGCATCCGGCGTTGCCATTCGAGTCGGCCATCACTGCGCCATGCCACTACACGCCCGATTTGGCCTTGGGGTCAGCGCACGGGCGTCCTTCTACTTCTACAATACCGAGCAAGAAGTTGACGCTTTCGTCACTGCCGTCGACCGAGCCAGTCAGCTCTAAGTCGATGTAGCTGCGTTATGATTAGCTGCGTTAGCGGAAATTGCCTTGGAGTCCATCGCTAAGTCTTACTCAAATAATCCCTTTTCTGGAAAGCTTGAACCGATGCTTATCACCGAATTGCCATTGCCACGCATGATGGGTGGAATACCTACACTCAACGCTGGATTGTACCGATCGATTCGATTTCTGGTCGGTGACCCAGTGGTGTATATCGAGTGGCCGCAAGCCGATGGCAGCATGCGATCAACATTGATTTGCCGTGACATTGAAATGGGGCGAGCCAGAGTCAATGCGAATGTGAATCAAGTCAACTGCCCGGCGGATTTCACACCTTCGCAAGGGCTATCCGGGGACCGAGAGACCGCGACGGCACAAGCGGCGGCGGAAGCTTTTTGTCGTGCAGGGTTCAAGCGTGTGGTGGTAGATCGATCCTTGCCGATGATTTACACCTCGATGTTGCAAAAGGCAGGGATTGCAGTCGAATGCGATCTTCAGTGGGGTGTCATGGAGCGACGCATGAAAAACGAAGCGGAGCTAAAGATGATCCGCGAAGCGCAGCGGATCACCGAAGAAGTCATGGAGAAGGCTTGCTCTACCCTGGCAAGATGCTCGGTGGACGCAAAGGGGGTGTTGCAACATGACGGAGCGGCGATGACGAGCGAACGGATGAGAGTGCTCATCGATGTTTGGTTGCTTGAGCGCGGTTGCGTAAGCCCAGATGCGATTGTTGCTGGTGGTCCGATCGGGGCGGATTGCCACGATCATGGACACGGTCCACTCTTTACAGGCCAGCCGATCATCGTCGATATTTTCCCAAGGGTCAAAGCGACTCTCTACAACGGAGACTGCACTCGAACTGTCGTCAATGGGCAGATTCACCCAGACGTAGCACGCATGCATGCGGCGGTCGTTGCAGCCAAAGCAGCAGCGATCGAAGTAACCCGTGCCGGGGTTACAGGTCAAGAGGTTCACGAAGCGACCATCCGATCGATCGAAGGGTCTGGTTACCAGATGGGACTACCAGGGCCTGATGCACCCGAGACTTTCATCAGCATGACCCACGGGACTGGCCATGGGCTTGGACTAGAAGTCCACGAACCACCGTTGTTAGCGGTCGGGGGCCCTGAACTCGTCGAAGGAGATGTCGTTACCATCGAACCCGGACTGTACGGGAAACGCTACGGCGGCGTACGGGTCGAGGATATGGTGGTGGTCTTAAAGGATGGCTGCGAGAATTTCAATCGACTGCACGAAGGCCTCGATTGGAGCTAAGCGGTTTTGAGATTGGTGCGCAAAAAGCAAACGCAAGGACTCGAGACTGGTAAGACTCGAATCAATACACCCCTAACACGATGCTAGAGAAAGCAGCCAGCGGGGCATTGAAAAGGAGTTCGCGCCAGTTTGCATCCGATAGGAACCTAACGAGGAATAATCCCACCCAGGTCCACAGAGCCCAATTGTTGAGTTGCTCTACCCGCTTGGCGATGCGGACCATTCGGATCGCATCGCGTGCGTCGGAAACTCTTGGCCGATTCGTATCCTCTACCTCGTGCAGCAGACGCGCTGGACTCCCTACCGGATCTGCATCACGTAAAGGATTCCGAACTTCGATCGTACCGAAGCATTTGATCTGCTGTTCGGCCATCAAATCGGAGATGCCACTGTTGCGAATTTCTGATGCGGATCTCTGCGATGTGCGTGCTTGTGTTGCAGAAACTCGTGAATTGGGCGTTTGCGGCTGAAGATCGCAAGAGACTTCCTCGTCATGCTCGGCGGACCGAGCAGCGCGTCGAGAAGTCTTTAATGTGTTTCTGCTTGAGGGTGAGCGTAGCAGAAATGCGAGTCCGATCGCACCCGATGTGCTTAATACAAGAATGCTGATGATGTGAGGAATCGAAGCGTAGCCGCTGACGACTCCATAACGCGGGGCGCCGGTGATAGCGATGGTTCCTGCGGCTTGCATTCGAGCGACGTGCATTTTCTCTTCTGTAGCTTCAATGTTTCTTGTGCATGCTGCTCTGCTTGCAAGCAACGCGTTCCAAGTCTGTTTGTCTTTGAGCGACCAAGCAGCCTCATTGGCGTTTGCGTTAGTCTCGTCGCTCAGTCCAGCGCCGCTGGGTTGGCGAAAGGAGATAGTGACCGCTGAGACGTCTTTTTTCTTTTCGGGTGTGCGTGCGGTCGATAATGCTTCGTCCGAAGTTGTATTGTTGACTAGATTGTCGTTGACTGGGTTGCCGTTGGCTGGATCATCCTGAGTTTGGGTTGGTCGAGCGGCTTTCGAAACAGCTTCTCGATCCCGATCCAACCGAAATCGCTCGACTTGATGTTCAATCGAAGCCAACTTCCAACGATCCGCCCGGATACGTTTCGCATCGTCATTGAGCGAATCATTAGGGTCATCGACAAGGGTCAGTTGTTCAAGCTCTTGTTCGATTTCGCGAAGACCTGCTTTTGCATGGACTCCGAGCTCGAGAAAAATATGTTCGACCGATGCATCCAACTGTGACTTTGTGGAATGTTTCGATGCGCGAGAATACCGGACCCATCGAAGACTGCGACTCTCGGAAAGATCACCGCCGGAGAGTCGTTGCAGGACGGTGAGTCGTTGCGGTGAGACAACCGCGGTCGCTTGCAAAACATGTTCTGCTCGCTGGATCGGGAACATGTTTGCCGACCAGATGGCCAGGAGAAAGCCAAAGAGCACCAAGTGCTTGCCGAGGGTGCTTCGGATCATATTTCCCCAGTGGATTGCGTCTGAACAATGTTTTTTGGCTCGAAGCATCACGCGTTCGAGTCGCCACAGACCAAAGCCCACGCAAACTGCATGGGCTTTTCCGATTATTCCGGTTCTTCGGCCTTTAGCTTTCCCCGCCATGAGGATTTCTTTCACGAAGCGGAGTGCTAGCAATTCAGAACGCTAAACAAGGAAGAATTGCCGTGTTACCAGTACCCAGTTACCAATTTGTCCAGAGCAGGGCGATCAGAAGGATCGCCTTGGGCCGGGATGAAATCCGTGCTGCTGATATGGGCTAGGCACACCGAATGGAATTGCGTTGCTTGGCACGCCAAAGGCTGGATGTCCAGGGATTGCATAAGGGTTCACCATTCTGCTTGGAGTCGAGAATCGCAGTTCAATGCTGCCTTGAGGGCGATAACCGTAGGATGGTCCGGATGAATAGCCATAGTTCTGCCCATAATGCTGGCCGTAGGGTTCGGAGTGTTGTTCGAAATGTGGCTGGATGCTTGGATATTCAGGTCTGTAGACAGTGTGAGGGACAGGGGCATACCGCAATTCCCGTTCGATGACTCGATCGATTGCTTTGCAAAGGTTTCGCATACGTGTATCCATGCTATCGGCGTATCCCTTAAGGGTTCGATCCCCCCTCAAACATGGGTCGGAGCAAAGAGCGAAACGTAGTTGTCCCCATTGGCTTTCCATTTGTCGGTACAGTTGTTGGACTTGATTGCACGAGGTCCGATTGCAAACGGAGGTACCTCGAAGCAACTCGACCATGGCGCAAGCCACTCGGTCAAATTCCATCGCCTCGCGGACCAGGTAATTGCGGGGATCGGTCCGTTTGATTCTGTTCGCAATGTCCTCGGCACGATGTTGTGCGACGCGAGCCTCACCGATAGCTGACGCCCAAGGGTTGCCCGCCTGGACTTCGTTCCCCCAACTGCCCAGCAGCATGCTAAGAGCCCATAAGGCAAAGACGCGCAGGCTCCATTTGGACTGCAGGGAAGGCGGCATGCTGACGGTTTGTAACCTCGCTGGGGGGAAGTTGTTCACGGTAAGCAGGCCTGTTGATGGTGCCGAGAGGATTGGCCGAAACATCGCTGGACTCCTTGAGGCTTTCGATACCTCACAAATAAACAAATCAATGGTCTAAAACCTTTAGGCTAACACACCATTGTTAGCCCACCGCAGCGCGGACGATAGAACAATCCACAAATCCCGTACCAACTTGAGCGAAGTGCCAAAAATTTCGGGAATCGCTCAAGTTACACCGTATTTCGAAACCTAATTCGTTTCCCGTGCGATTCAAAATCGAAATTACTCACGCGATTCAGCTTCGATTTTGTAATCGAATTGAATTCGCTGTCCTCAGATCGATAGCGCAAGATCAAGCAGTTCGACTCGAATCGCTTGGGGAATAAGTTCGATACAGAGTTCGAAATTCTGTTGCTGGTTGCCGAGCCACTGGTTGCCGAGCCACTGCTTGCCGACAGAACTCTCGGCGTGCAGTGTCTCTCTGAAGGGATCTTCTCCATCGAGATGGAAAGGGATCGGACGAGTGCTTTGAAGAACTAGCTTCGATGTACGCGAAGTAATGATTCGCGGGTCGCTCGTGGGGATATCACCCCGTAGGATTCGTGGGAAGTATCTAATGATATCTCGACGGCGCAAGGCCCCGACCTCTAGAACATCGAACAATCCATCATCGAGTTGAGCTTCGGGTGATAAGGGGTAGCTACCTTCCCGTTGCCCGATTGCGACGCTAATCATCAGATACTCACGAGGCAGCTTGGATACATCATTGGGTACCTCGTCGCTCGCATAGCTGAGGATCGGATCAGTCCGATACTTGCCACCCATGCAACACGCCAATGCGCAGGTATATCGAATTCTCGCCGGCAATCGCTTCATGTTGCGTGCGACTTGGGCGACCCGTCCGGGTAAGCCGATGCCAGCGACATTGATGAAATACTGCTCACCTTGTTGCCAAGTTGCTTTACCGATGTCAACTTGGAGGGAAAACGGTACGGCCATTTTTCCCTTCCTTCTGAGCGAGAAAGCGTAATCATTCGCGGTTCCCATGGGGCAGATCCCAAGTTGGACGTGGGATGCTCTTTGCGCCATGATTCCGTTAAGAACTTCATGAATCGTCCCATCACCTCCGATAGCGATAAGGGTGTCGAAATGTTGGTCGCAAGCCTCCATCGCGATACGTTTTGCATCCCCGACGCATTGAGTGATTCGCAGAGGTGTGGATTTCGGTAACCATGCCGGTAACGCATCTTGGATTTTCGAGAACGACTGCCATCTTTTTCCGGCAGCAGGATTCGCAATCAAAATTGGCTTCATCGCAGCAACCCAACCAAATCAATTCGTCAGGAGACTCAGAGGATGTTCCCGCGTTGCGAGTGGCAACTCTACAGGCTTTGAGAGCCGCTCGGACTCAAAGGTGGCCATGATCATCTCGGTGATCGCAATCGCATCGAGAAGTCCGCACTTAGGCGCACGGTCTTGTTCGATCGCTTCCAATAAATCTTGGATCGCTGCAAGGTGTCCACCTTCGTAGTTCCCATCGGTTCGCGGTTCGGGTTTTGATATACCTGCCGAAGTAATTTTCTCCCATGATTTTCCCGATCGACCTGGAGACCAGCTCCCGTCTCGAAGTATGAATGCCGGCGCAAGATATCCACTTTCGATTTCGAGCAGCCCGCTTGAACCGAAGACTTGAAGCGCAAAGCGACTTGGATTTGCCGCAACTCCCTTGCGCGATGCGAAACTCCCTTCGATTCCGTTTCCAAATCGATAGTGAGCTTGTAGATGGTCACCGGCAAGCTGCCCGAGGCCTTCGTTTCCATCGACGACATGTGATTTTCTGATTCGCTCCGACTTGTTGGTGATGCGAGCGAAGCACTCGATGGGATTCCCTCCTCCGAAGGAACGCATTAATCCGAAGATATGCGATCCGAGGACCCATAAATCTTCGGCACCTCCGCGATGGTCTTCTTTACCGCGACCTCGAAGTTCGAGAACCTTGCCAATGGCACCTTCTTCGACTAACTGCATCACGGTCCGCAGCACCGGAGAATACTGAGCGGTATGAGCGATGGCGATCTTCAATCCTCGCTTGTTGAATGCTTGAGCTACATCATCGCATTCCAAAAGCGTTTTACAGAATGGTTTCTCCATGTAGACATGGCAGTTTACTTCAGAGGCCGCCATAAGCATCGCGTGACGTTGGTCAATCCAGCGAGGGCAGATCGCGACTAAATCAAGCTTCTCTTTTTCCAGCATCTCATGATAGTCCCAATACCCTCGATCGAGTTTCAATCGGCTTTTGGCTTTTTCCAGTCCGGTAGGATCGGCGTCGGCAACGGCAACAAGATCAACATTGGGTATTTTTGTAAAAGGGACATCGACGGCATGACCGTAATCGCCACGTCCGGTTGCTCCGATAATCCCCACCCGGAATCTTCGTTGCGTTGCAGCGGCTGTAACATGGGGTGCGAACGGCACCAAACTCGCCGCGAGTAGACTGGTTTGAAAGGAGCGACGGTTAAGAGGATTCATGATGGTCAATTTTCAGCGAACATACATTCCGCGATAAGGATGAACGAACATTGTCGAACGATTGCACGGCAAGCCGAGCACTGCAATACTTCCCGGGCTCTTCTGAAGAACTTGTGGGAAAAATTCTAACATTCCAAGGATCGAAGCGTTTTAATCTTTCGCTTTACTCAGTAAACAAACCTATCGGATTCAGAGTTTTTTGAGTTCGATTACGAAACCTAG
>CAIJIZ010000711.1 GCA_903820735.1 uncultured Pirellula sp. | reverse complement strand
TGACGAGCAGTTGCATGCGGTCACAGGGGTGTCCGGTTCGGGGCCGGCGTATGTATTGCTATTGATCGAGGCGTTGAGTGATGGGGGGGTGGCGGCGGGGTTGTCCCGTGAGGTTTCCCTGCAATTAGCGACTCAGACGGTATTGGGTGCAGCGACGATGGTTCAGCAGACGGGAGTACATCCAGCGGTGTTACGAGAGCAGGTAACCAGTCCGGCGGGGACGACGATTGAAGCATTGAAAGTACTGGAAAAGGGAGGGGTGCGTTCGAGTTTCATCGAAGCGGTTCTGGCTGCGACGAATCGTTCGAAAGAATTGGCATCTGCGGTACGCAATTCATAAAGTTCTAGTACACTATAGATTCCCTATCGCGGCCGGTAGCCCTGGCTGTGGGTCCTCTGAAAAATCCCCCGAATCCACCACACCACTTCCTCATGGCTTTTGAACGTGTTTGTATTATTGGTGTTGGGTTATTGGGGGGGTCCATCGGTTTAGCACTTCATCGCAAGAGGCTTGCTCAGCGAGTGGTTGGAGTTGGCCGAACGATATCGAAGCTTGATACAGCTATTCGGCGTGGTGCGATCGATGAAGCGACCGACGATATTTTGGTGGGAGCCAAGGACGCCGATTTGGTGATCGCTTGCGTTCCGATTCAGTCGATTGTCGGGGCTTTGGAGACCGCAGCGCAGGTGGCGAAGCCCGACGCGATGTTGACAGATGTGGGGAGTACGAAGCAGACGATTGTGCGGGCTGCGGCAGGCAGGCTTTCGGACAAGCAGTTTTTGGGGAGTCATCCGATAGCAGGCGGGCATCATTCAGGGGTGGAGCATGCGGTCGGGACGTTGCTTGACAGCGCCATGGTCGTTTTAACCCCAACATCGGCGACTTGCCCGGAGCTTTTGAACCGAATGGTCGGTTTTTGGGAGTCGATGGGCTCGAAAATCAGTCTTCTTGATCCTGAGGCGCACGATCAAGCGTTAGCAATTTCGAGTCATCTACCTCATATGGTGGCTTCGGCCCTCTCGATTAGCACGCCTCATGAATTGCTTCAATTCGTTGGGAAGGGGTGGATGGACTCGACGCGGATCGCCGGGAGCAATCCGCAGTTATGGCGACAGATCCTGGAAGAAAACCACGGACCGGCCCTACACGCGATGAAGAAGTTTGCGACAATCTGTGAATCATGGATCGACGCATTGGAGCGATCAGACTTCGATCGCGTCGAGGAACTTCTACAAGCGGGAAAAACAACACGTGAATCTGTGGCAAGTCGACATACATCCGGCTAAGGGTCAGCCGGATACGTTAGGGTCTCATGCGGAAGTTGCTGCACGGGAATTAGGGATCGCAGATGGATTGCGGGTCGCTGGAGTTCAAGGATTTTTGATTCAATCGCGTTGCGACGCGAAGTCCGCTAGCCTTTGGGCTAGGGAGTATCTTGCCGATCCGATTGCTCAGCGGGTGGTAGTTGCCAAGGTTGGGGATGCGAGTCTTTTGGATTCCGGGCGAGATCATTCGGGCAAATTGCTTCATGTGCTTTACAAGCCAGGTGTGATGGATCCGGTCGCGCAGAGCACCCTTGGGATGTTTGGTGGGTTGGGTTGCGATGTCGAGGCTGTTCGGACGTTCCGCAAATACTGGATTAGCGATCAGAGCGGCGATGCGAGAGGAGTCGATGGGGCGACGATCGAGCGGTTAGCCAAGCGAGTTTTATCGAATGATTCGATTGAGCAAGTAGTCATCGGCCCATTGCAGACAGAGAGTTTATCGCTCGGGGCTCCCTATGCTTTTCGTTTGACCTCTGTTCGGCTTGATGGGCTCAGCGACGAAGCGTTGTTGAAGTTAAGCAAAGAGGGGCAGTTGTATTTTACACTTCCGGAGATGCAAACAATCCAGAAGTACTACCGTGAGTTGGGTCGAGATCCTACGGATATCGAGTTAGAGACGATTGCTCAAACGTGGAGTGAGCATTGTTCTCATAAGACGCTTGGGGGACGCATTGAGTATCGCGACGAGCAGGGAGTTCGAAACTATACGAGCATGCTCAAAGAGACGATCTTTGCTGCGACGAAGAAGATCCGCGAAGAGTTGGGTAAAGAAGATTGGTGTGTGAGCGTCTTCAAAGACAACGCTGGGGTTGTGACTTTTGACGACGAGCATCACGTGGTCTTCAAGGTCGAGACGCACAATCACCCATCGGCGTTGGAGCCTTATGGGGGAGCGAATACAGGGCTTGGGGGTGTGATCCGAGATCCGCTTGGAACTGGTCTTGGTGCCAAGCCGATATGTTCTTCGGATGTCTTTTGTTTTGCGTCTCCGAATTATCCGCCGGAGAAGTTACCTCCGGGGGTGTTGCATCCGCGACGGGTGATGAATGGGGTTGTCTCTGGGGTGCGAGATTACGGAAACCGGATGGGGATTCCGACCATCAATGGAGCGGTGTATTTCGATGACCGCTACTTGGGAAACCCCCTTGTGTATTGCGGGAATGCCGGGTTGTTGCCGGTAGACAAGGTAGAGAAGCAGCCACAGGTTGGAGATTGGATTGTGGCGTTGGGTGGGCGAACGGGTCGTGATGGTATCCACGGAGCGACTTTTAGTTCGGTGGAGTTGACTCACGAGAGCGAATCGATTTCTGGTGGTGCGGTTCAGATTGGGAATGCGATCACCGAAAAGATGGTTCAAGAGGTGATTTTGCAAGCTCGCGATGAGGGGCTTTATCATGCTGTAACAGATTGCGGAGCAGGTGGCTTTAGCAGTGCTGTTGGCGAGATGGGAGAAGAGCTCGGCGCCGAAGTGTGGCTTGATCGCGCCCCATTGAAGTACGAGGGCTTGAGTTACACCGAGATCTGGATCAGTGAATCCCAAGAGCGGATGGTGTTAGCAGTTCCACCCGAGCACTTAGAGCGGCTTGGGGCAATCTGCAAGAAGGAAGACGTCGAGTTAGCAGTCATCGGTAAGTTTGTCGCGACTGGCGATTTACGGTTGATGTACCGCGACGAGCAAGTCGGTTTGATATCGATGGAGTTTCTCCATGGTGGCAGGCCACCGGTGGTTCGCAAGGCGGTGTATGAGCCGAAAGAGGAGTTAGATTGCCAGCTCGGTTCGCTAGATCAGATCCACAGCGAAGGTTTGCTCAAGGGCATCTTGGGTCATCCTTCGATAGCGAGCAAGCACTGGATCATTCGTCAGTACGATCATGAAGTGCAGGGTGGCAGCGTGGTTAAGCCGTTGGTGGGTCCTTCGTGCATGGGGCCCAGCGATGCGGCGGTTGTGCGTCCGAAGTTGCAATCGCAGCGAGCGATTGTGCTTTCGTGTGGAATGAATCCACGTTATGGGGATTTGGATCCTTATCACATGGCCACGAGTGCCATTGACGAAGCGGTGCGCAATGCGGTGTGCGTCGGGGCTCGACCTGATCGGCTGGCGATCTTGGATAATTTCTGTTGGGGGAACACGGACCGTCCTGAAACCTTGGGGACTTTGGTTCGGGCTGCGATCGCTTGTTACGATCTCGCGATCGCTTGGAAGACCCCTTTTATCAGCGGTAAAGACAGCTTGAATAACGAGTTCACTTGGTTTGACCCGCAGGGGAACAAGCAGTCGATCGCGATACCTTGTTCGTTGCTAATCAGCGCGATGGGTCAGATTGACCGGGCAAGCGATGCGGTGACGATGGATTTGAAGCGTAAGGGTAGCCGGTTGTACTTGGTCGGGGTCACCCGAAACGAGCTCGGTGGATCTTATGCGGCGATGCTGTTGGGTAAAGCTGGAGGTGCGGTTCCGAAGGTGGACGCGGTGGTCGCGATGCGTTGTTACCAAGCCATGCATCGAGCGATTGAATCCAAGTTTGTGTTGGCATGCCATGACCTTAGCGAAGGTGGTTTAGCAGTAGCCGCTTCGGAGATGGCATTCGCTGGCGAGCTTGGAGTCGATTTGGATATTACTCAGATGCGATCAAGCAATTTCGTCGATGCCAGCACAGCGTTGTTTTCGGAATCCAACAGTCGCTTGTTGGTGGAGGTACGAGAAGACAAGTGTGCGGAATTCGAATCGATTTTCAGTGAGTTGCCTTGTGCGTGTATCGGACAGGTCAGCGGTGGCACGAATGTAACGATTCGTTCCGATGAGAGAACATTGATCGATGTTTCGTGGAGTGCGTTGCGCGACGTGTGGCGATCTCCATTGGACTTTGCTTAGCCTACCGTTTGTTTTGCAAGTTGCCTTGTGGGCATCTTTTCGTACTCGACTTTGATTTGGGGGGGATAGAAGATGCCAGCTTGGAACGTCACGCAGAAGGTCTACATCGAGGCACCTGCATCGAAGGTTTATGAGGCGGTTAGCGATTACCGAACCTGGACGACTTGGTCCCCGTGGCTTATCGCGGATCCGGAAGCGAGTACCAAGGTCAGCGAGATTCCCGACGCTGTCGGTTCGACGTATCACTGGCAAGGAGCGGTGGTTGGGGAGGGGGAGTTAGAGCATTTGCGGTTGGAGCCTGGCAAGTCGGTTGAAGACGAGTTGCGGTTTCTCAAGCCGATGAAGACGACTTGTAAAACAGCCTTGTTTTTTCAGTCGCACGGTGAGGGGACGGAAGTCACATGGACGATGGATGCGACTTTGCCTTGGTTTTTGTTTTGGATGATTCCGACGATCAAGCGGATGGTGGGGATGGATTACCAGCGTGGTCTTAATATGCTCAAGGATTTGGTAGAGAAGGGGCGTATAGATTCGAAGACGAGCGTTCGCGGGGTTGAGCAAGTCGCGGCTGTGCGTATGGCAGGATTGTCGGGTCGATGTTCCGTCGATTCGGTATCAGAAGCCATGGAGGAAACTTTGCAGCAGGTTAATGCGGAGTTTGAGCGGGAAGGGTTACCGACGAGTGGACCGATGATTGCGGTTTACACTAAGTTTTTGATCAAAGAAGGAGTCTTTGAGTATCTGATGGGATATATGATTCCCGAGAGTTTGATTTTGCCTACCCATTCTTCGTTGCGTGACTGGCGGCAGAGGGCGGGTCGTGCGTTGCATGTGGAGCATATCGGAAGTTATCGCCATCTTGGGAACGCTTGGAGTGTCGCGAACCAAATTGCGCGGTATAAGAAGCTTAAGCAGTGCAGGACGGGGACTTATGAGATCTATACTACAATTCCGCCGCAGACACCTGAAGCGTTGTTGCAGACAGATATCTATCTGCCACTTCGGTAGTTATTCTTCCAATCGTTGTGCCATGGCCAGTGAGGCTTGGCATATCCCATCGTAGGATGGATGTAGAGCGGTATAGACTTGTGTCGCACCGAGCTTGGTCAGGGTCTCGGTGACAGCTTGGGAGATTGAGATCCATCGAAGTTCTTTTGCGATGGGACCGAGGAGTCGGAAAGACTCCGTTGCGATGTTGCTACTGGTTGCTGTGACGATGGTATTTCGGGGTAGGTTGGCGGATAGGGAGGTTGGCCAAGCGGGGACTGGAGATTGAAGATAGGCGTCGAGGGTGGTGATCGATTTGCAGATCGGTTGTAGGGTTGATTGCAGGGTGTTTTTTCCTGTTGGGGTTTGGATGAGCAATACACGTTGATCTGCCATGTGGGGTAGCCATTGATCAAGGAGAGCGTCAGCGCCGGCATTATGAGTGGGGCACCAATCGGGGCGCAGTCCGAATTCCAGGAGGGCTTGCGCGGTCGCGTTGCCGACGGCGGCGATTTTCAGGTGAGCCAATGCGCGAGCATCGCGAGAGGATTTCATCAGGAGAGAGAGGAAGTGGTGCACACCGTGTCGGCTGGAGAATACCAGCGAGTCGAATTGATCGAGGCGATCTATGATTGACAGGATCGGTTCGGGGTTTGCGGGATGGATCTCGATAGCTGGTTGAGCGATAACATTCGCACCGAGATTGCGGAGGGCTTGAGGGAGTCGGTCGGCTGGCTCGGGTGGGGAGGTGACCAGAATGTTTTCAATTGCTAGGGGCAGCTTTGCTTTTGAAGGTAGTTCTGGTTTTGGTGGAAGGTGTTTTGCGCGGAGGACATCACCGATGACGACCAGTACTGGTGGGGTGAATTTAGGGTTTTGGTTCAGCGTGTGGGGGACTTGGGAGAGTTCGCAAAACAGGACTTCTTGATCGGGCAAGCTACAGTGTCGGATGAGAGCCACGGGGGTGTTTGGCGATTTGCCACCTTGGATTAACTCATGGCTCCAGGTGGGGGCGGAGTGAAGAGCCATGTAGAGGACGAGGGTGCCTGGGAAGGTAGCGAGGGATGTCCAATCGATCCGTTCTTCGTGGTCGGCATTTGCGTCGGAGAGTTGGAGTTGGCCGGAGACCAGAGCGAGGCTTGAGGCCCAATCGCGATGTGTAAGAGGGATACCGGCGTAGGCGTGTACGGCGAGAGCGGCGGAGATGCCGGGGATGAGTCGGTAGGGGATGTTTTCGAGTTCAAGGCGTTCGATTTCTTCGCAGGATCGGGCGAAGATTGCAGAGTCACCACCTTTGAGTCGAACGACGCGTTGTCCGAGGCGGGCATGTTTGACGATTAGGTCGTCGATTTCGGATTGTTTCCATGAGCCGCCGTGTCCTCGTTTTCCGACGCATATTTTTTCGGCGTGGGTTGGAGCCCATTGCAGGATCACAGGATTGACCAGCCCGTCGTAGAGAACTGCATCGGCTTGTTCGATCGCAAGTTTTCCTGCGAGGGTGATAAGGCATGGGTCACCTGGTCCGGCGCCGACGAGGGCGACGGATCCTGAGGGTGATCCGGATTGAGCGTTTGTTGCAGCGTTGGGCGTAGGGTCCTGGATCGGTGGGGTCATTATTGCGGTGGGCCGAGCGACTTGTATCGCCAGAATTCAGCGGGTTGTTGTTCTCGAGTGAGGGTATCGCGATGGATGCGATCGATACGTGCGGCTTCGGGGCGATCGTTTTGACCGGGTGGGTATTGTTGCATGGTAGAGAAGGGTAGGGGCAAGCTGCTTTGGCCTTCGAGAGTATTCATTGCAGCGTCTTTATCCCAGCCTACGCTGTGAAGGACGAAGTCTCTGACCCAGCCTTCGGGGATGGGTGTTTTTGGGAGTTCGAATCGGACGATCATTTCATCGCCGGGAGCCATGACAACTAGGGTGTCGTCGTTGAAGGAGATCAGGTCTAGGACATTCCCGTATCGAGTGAATTTACCACGAAGCGGTGGCCAGGCCGGGCCGAGTGTGCGTGTGTTGTAGTCGTACCAATGAGGCGAGTGTGCAGAACGCGGCAGTTCGAGGCTGAATCCTCGGTAGTGAAGTTCGCTAGACAGGATAGGTAGCCAGTGGAGTTTGGTTGGAAGTGAAGCGGCTTCGGAGGTATGCGATTCCATTGCGCTAGGTTTTTGAGGGTCATCGCGTTGTGCGATCGGAAGGGTTTTTCCGTATCCGAGTCGGATTTGGTCGAAGTACATTTGACTTGAGTGGACCAATCGGATGCGATGGTCCTCGGAGAGGAACGCTTTATCGAGAGGGATAACGATTGTTTTTGGTTTTCCGCCGGGAAAGCCGGTGAATGGGATCGAGGGTTGAAACGAGCCATTGGAATCGGCAGTCCAGATCGCCAATGGGGCAGGTGGATCGAGGTCATCGTTTTGATCGATGGAGATATTCAGTGAGGTGTCGGTGGGGTAGATCCATCCGGTGAGGATGAGTTGTGCTGGTTTCGATAGATCGATGGAGCCGAAGTCGAGTTCGAGGTAGGAAGGTTCGACGAGTCCTTGTTTGAGTTGTTTCTGGAAGGGGATAGCGAATGTGCCGTCGTGTGCGAGGGTTGCTTCGAGCCAATTAATGCCGTGAGCATCGGTGACGCTTTGAGGAGGGTAGGTTTTATCGAAGCCCCAGAGCAGAGGTTGAGCGATGTTTGGCGGGCCAACTTTTTCGTTTGAGATCCATTCGAGTTCGGGTGGGTGATCGATCGCGAGTAGGGAGATGTGGTCGAAGTATGCCGACTCCCATAGTTCTTCGGTGATGCGCAGTTCGTAGGCTTCTTTGTGAGGCAGCATTAAGTTTCGCGGGAGGCTCAAGTATTCCCAGCGGCGGTCGGGGAGTACTTTTCCTTTGGCGATTTGCAGTCCTAGTGGAGCATTCCAAAGAAGGTCAGTAACCAGTTCGAAATTGGTGCCGTTGAAACCGTATAGAAATGGGCATGAGCCGATGAGAACTTGCTTTTCTTCGAGGATTTCGTTCGGTTTTGGATCGATGATTCCTTGGGTAAGCCCGTTGACGAAGATGGTTCGCAGGGAGTAGGCAGGATGGTTTGCGAGTCCGAAGTGCACCGAGTCGTTTTGGATGATTCGAGCTTGGTAGCCGAAGGGTCCGTAGATTTCGACGGTGGAACCTACGGCGTATTGGTTGTTTCGTCCGCCGCCGTTTGCATCGCTGATCCCTTTGACGCGATAGGTAAGAAAGTAGTGGTCGGGGATAGGAGTTGAGGAGATTAGGACTGGTTTGCCGTTGGAGATAGTAAGCAGATCGAGCCACCCGTCGGCTTGCCAATCTCCTAGATCAAAGCGGTTGTTTGCAGATACGCTTGATGTTGTTGGATCGAGCAGCGGGATGGGGGTGAATTTGCTGTTGCCTTGATTGAGCAACAGAGTCAGGTTCGAGTCGGACAAGGCGAAGGCATCGATCAGGGCGTCGTTATTCCAGTCCCCAACGAGTATTTTTGCGGGTGAATCGGTCAGGTTATAGGAGTTTTTCAATCGGGCGATTTGTCCGAAGTCGGTGGAGGTTAGGGCGATTTGGGCTGGTGCGGCATTCGATCCAGCGAGGATATCCCAGGAGTAGTCGCCGTTTACGTCGGCGATGCATAACGAGTTTGCATTGGCCAAAAGAGGTGAAGGGTTTGATGGATCCGGCTGATTGCTTTGTTTAAAGAGTTCGCGAAATCGGAACTGGCCGTGCTGAATGTTTTCGAGGATTGCGCAGGAGTCTTTTGAGGATACGACAAGATCTAGGTCGACATCTCGATCGAGGTCAACGGCGCATAGGGCGGTTATGGATTGGTTCGGTTCGGGCAGAAGGCTCAGTGCGCCGACATCGCGAAATTTTCGGTTGCCTGTGTTCTCGCGCAGTACGAGATTGCCATCGGCGATGATAGCAAGATCGAGATCGCCGTCGGATTCCCAGTCGATCGGGCAGATTTCAGAGACGTTCTTAAGATCTTCCAGGCCGATGTTTTCGTTGAGGATGGACCAAGTTGGTTTGTTTTCATTTGGGGGGCCGATCAACACGATTGCGATACCTTGTTTGCCAAAGAGAATCAGGTCGCGAATGGTTTCGTGTCGCATGGCGGAGGCGAGATCGGAATCCGGGGAGCGGGTTGACGGGGAACGGTTTGCTGGAGAACGGGGTACCGGCGTGCCGCGGTGAGCATCGACGGCGAAGAGATCTGCGGCGAGAAGGTTCGTTGGCGTCCAGGGCAGGTCGAGGGAGGCGAGGGTGGTCCAGGAGTGGTTTGGGTCGAGTGCCCCGAGTGTGAGTTGCTTCTCTGACCAGAGTAGTATTTCGGGTTGGGTGTCGACGTTCCAATCGTAGAATTTTGTGCCGAGGGTGGTGGAAGATTGGGGTTCGGGGAGTTCGATGGAGGTCAGGGTTGGGGCTGGGGGAGGTGCAGGAGCATTTTTTGGTGGGGGGCTTTGAAGGATTTTTTGAATGTCGCTCAGGTCGAGGAAGGCCAGTTCATTGACATCGATACTTTTGGCATCGACGAGGCTTCCTTCGGTCGACTTAGCTTCTCCGACCCAACCGATGAGGATTGACATAGCGTTTTCGACGTTGGATTTACCGATTTCTGTGGCGCGGCGTAGATCGCTGAGGTCTCTTGGGCGACGTTCCATTTTCCATTTCCATTCGAAGGGTTCGAGGAGTTTGGCGAGTGGTTCGACGTAATCGAGAGCGGCGGGATTTTTCAGTTGCACGAGTCGTTGGATCAATACGCACAGCAGGTAGAGGTTTCTGGGGTGGGCTTGGTGGGCGGTTTTTAGGGGTTCGATGGTTTGTTCGAGAGCGTTTTGATTGACGGCGCTGAGGCTTTCGGCAGCGTTGGAGAATTGGGTAACGAGAAATGTGTTGCTGGGGAATTTCCCGACGTATTCTTGAAGTTTCTCGAATAGTCGTGCTTGTTCTTCATCTGCGATGATCGGGTTTGCGGCGGCGAGTACGGAGATCCAGCGGATATCGCGAAGGATGCTCAGTTGGTATCCGATTGGATCCTCGGGTGCGACGGCGATGAATTCGGCGATTGCGGTGGCAGAAGCGTCGAAGAGGCCGGGGAGCATGGCTCGGATTTTTTCGACCTCCTGGGCTTGTTGGTCTTGGGCCAGGTCGACGTGGTATTTGACGTTGGCAAGGGAAGCGATGGCGCGGTTGCGGAGGATGGGGAGTGATTTAGGTTCGTCTTGAAGTAGTTCGTCGTAGATTTCCAGAGCGCGATCATATTGGACATTTTCGAGGAAAGCGGCGGCGCGAACGCGTTGTTCGAAGCGTTCATCGGACGTTTTGGTGCGTTGGATCGGGTCGTTGTCGCGTTGGTATTTCCATGCTGTATAGACGATTGCTGCTGCGGCGAGCATCGCGAACAGGCTTGCGAAAATCCCGATCAAGCGACGTTTTGTTCGGTTCGATTCTGGTGCCCGGGGGCTTGAATTGGGGGCTTTGGCGTTAGGCAAAATAAGACTCCCGATTCAGCGTTGGGGGTTGTGATGCAAGGTGCTGATGCGAGTGAAGAGGTGCAATGTCCGACGAAAAGAATGGTTGAGCAACCGACGGGGTATTTTATACGACTTTAGAGATCTTTGGGTTGCGAGGGGATAAACTCTGTCCGCTCAAAGATTGTTTTGATTTCGGGAAGGGTGTAAGTGAATTCAATTTCTTCGCTTGGATCGGCGGTGGCATAGACGGCCAAGTGTTTAAGTTTGTCGAATTCGCTGAAGGAGTGCCACGTCTCTGGGGCGATGCGACAGTGCTGCAAGTCGATCAGTGTGAGGTTCGGAAGGCGAACGAGTAGTTCAAGGAGATTGATATCGACGAGGGTATTGCGGATGATTGCTACACGAATTTCTCTCCGACGTGCGGGGGAAAGCATTCCGAAGACTGGAAAGTTTTGTTTAGGTTCTGAGTCGTGTGTACTAGATGCACTGGGTTGCTTACCGTGAAATGACTGTTGCGGATCGACAAGGAGGAAGTTTCTCGAAGAGCAAGGAGCGACGATGGTCGTATGGGGGGTTGTGCTGTGAAGGCTCAGTTCCGGGACAGGTTTTCCCCGTTGGTTCATGAAGACCACGATGAAGAAGATGAAGGCGAAGAGCATCACGATCAACGCGAAGGAGTGGAGCCCGGAGTAGACGACATCGTTGTAGGCTTTCAGGCCCGAGGCGACCAGAGCCAAGATTGAGGACGCGATGACGAGTCCGATGGAGGAGAAGGCTCGGAAATTACGTTTTCGCAGAGTAGCCATAGGTTACTTAAGCCATAGGACACTGGTGGGGCGGATCTTTAACAACTTCAATGCATACTGTATCGGCTGTAAGGATCATCTGTGGAAAGCTTACTGGATAAGGGTAACGGGTCGCAGGGGGATACACAAAAGGGGTAGGCACAATGTCGCCCAGCCCAGGAGCGTTCGAAACAATCCGAGTTCGACGGCATCGTTGCGGCTCGGGGGGTGTTTGATCCCCATGATGGTCACAAGCACGAGCATCAGGACGAACATGCCTTGGCCGAATACCAAGGCGCCGAAGATTACGTAGGCGATGCAAGAAGCGTATGCGAGGAGAGAAAACAGGTGAGATTTTTTGCCGAGCAGGCCAAAGATCACGTGACCGCCGTCGAGTTGGCTGATGGGGATCATATTCAGGCCGGTGACCAGCAAGCCGACCCAGGCGGCCATTAGGAGTGGGTTCATATCGATATTTTGGACTCCTTCGACCCATTCTGGACAAAGGCCCAGCCAGTCGGTGGAAGGAATGGGGGTTGGTGTTTTTGAGATGGCAGCGGAGTGTCCGAGAATGGCTTCGAGGGCTTGGATTAGCAAAGGTTGACCGAAGGTGTAGGAGGGGATACCTCCGGAGCGCAGTGGTAGTTCGATAAGCAGGCCGGCGATTGCGATCGGGATAGCAACAATGAGTCCGGCGATAGGGCCGGCAATACCGATATCGAAGATTTGTTTCCGGTCGGCTTGGCGACCGTCCATGAGAATCACAGCCCCGCAGGTGCCGATTGGGCTGATGGGGAAAGGGATAAACAGTGGGGGAGTTGAACGAATTTGGTAGAGTCGGGTCGCGATATAGTGGCCGAGTTCGTGCGAGCCGAGGATAGCGGTAAGGGCCAGGGAGAACAGCAGGCCTGGGAACCAGTTCGCTAGGATGCTACGTCGGACTTCGAACATCGAGCCATTGAGAAACGCGGTTTCGAGGGTTTCTACTGGTGCCCAGACAGTAAGCCCTGCCCAGGTCATCGAGACAATGGAGGCGAGCAGTAGCAGGACAGGAAGTTTCCAGCGTCGGTAGAGGATTGCGGTCGGGGATTGGGTGCTACCGGGAAGTTTCAAGTCGGGATATTTTTTGGGATCTGTAGGTTCAGGTGTCCTATTTTGATTTGGGTTCGACGAGTTGCTCTGCGAGGGGGAATCGGAAGGTTCGCTAGCCATGGGAGTTCGATCGTTGTTGGTTGGCGAGTGCGAGCAGAGTATGTCTTCGAGCGGCGACGGCTAAATAGCTAGCGAGTGAGCTTTTTTGTCGAAAGTCACGCAGCAGCTGAAATTGATTGCTTCTCAGGGAGCGAAAAAAGTCTTCTACGAGCGATTCCGTCTGAGCGTTTTTGCTGGATATTGAGGGTTGATTCGCGTCAGAGAGACTCTGGCTAGCGAGGGTTTGCCCGGGTGGTGTTTGATTGTAATTCACGGGTTGTTTTGCAAGGCTCATCGAGTCCGTTACCACGTCGAGGATGAGACCCGCGAAGCGATCGCAGAGGTTTTTCCAGGCTAGTTGGTCGCCTGAGAGGCAAGCGTCGATGAGTCCTCGGTCGAGGTCGGAGAGAGCCAACGGAGCGTTCCTTGGGGTGCGAAATTTGGGTGGAACCCGAAGTGGACTTGCGGATTGATTAAATTCTAGATGCAAGGTAAGTCGACAGCAAGCGAGCGGGGGCAGAACGGTCGAGTGTTCCTTGACATTGTAGGGCTTGGGGCCTACCATGCCCTCCGTTTCCTTTGTTTATTGTTTCCGAGTGTTGGAGAGGTTCTCGCAGCCATGGCTCACGTTGTTACTCAACCTTGCGTAGGATGCCGCTATACAGATTGCGTCGTAGTTTGTCCTGTTGAGTGTTTTTACGAAGGGGACAAGATGCTTTACATCCACCCCGAAGAGTGCATCGACTGCGAAGCGTGCGTTGCCGAATGTCCAGTGGAAGCGATTTTCCATGAGGATAACGTTCCGGCTGAGTGGAAGAGCTACATCGAACTCAATGCAGAGATGTCGCCGCAGTCGAAGGTAATTACAGAGAAGAAGAAGCCTTTGGCGGATTCTTAATCAGGCGTTTCCTGATTTATTCGCTGGTTGATTCATTCGCTGGATAGTTCGTTTTCTTGGTGATTGGCCAAATTCTTGGTTTGGCCATTTCTTTGCCTATTTATCCGTCGATCCATGGTCGCTTCCCTGGCCTTTGGCCACGGAATGGTTTTTCCGACGCATGAGCGAGGTGGTTGCGGATTATTGGCCGCGCCGATGGGCGATGGAGCGTGTGCTGTAGCTCCCTCGTTGACACTTCGGGTTACCATTGGTTGACGTAGCCTTTGCCACGGAATGGTAGTCCGACGCGTGAGCGAGGTAGTAGCGGTTTGATGGTTGGTTTCTTATGGGCGATGGAGCGTGTGCTGTAGCTCCCTCGTTGACACTTCGGGTTACCATTGGTTGACGTGGCCTTTGGCCACGGAAAGGCTGTCCGACGCGTGAGCGAGGTGGTTGCGGATTATTGGCCGCGCCGATGGGCGATGGGGCGTGTGCTGTAGCTCCCTCGTTGACACTTCGGGTTACCATTTAGTCAGGCCTCGTTGACACTTCGGGTTACCATTTAGACAGGCCTTGTTGACGGTTCGGGTTACCATTTAGACAGGCTTTCTCTTTTAGCAGTTTGCTAATCTTTTTGTCCGATGGCGATCAGGGCTGGGGTGTATTTTCGCATGTCCCACTCTAAGTCGGTCGGGAGCCATTGCAGGTCGGTGTTGACTTCAAGTTCGATGGCGAAAAGGGAGCGAGCAGGAGCGGCTTGTATCCATTTCTTGATCATGTCCTTTATTTCTTGTCCTTGGGTTTCCCACAAGGCATAGGGGGGGCAGCAGAAAAGGACCCAGGGGGCGGTTGTTGGTTGTTCGGCAGTAGGTATGGAGGATGGCGGGATGGATGGTAGGTCGAGGAATTCTAGGTTTTGTTCGAGGTTGTTGGACCATCGCAGGACATCTTCGTGCAGCACGGTGATTTGAGATTGTATTTGAAGAGTTTGTGCGAAGTTTTGGATCGCTTGTGCGCCTGATTTGAGGATTTCCCAGGTGAAGGCATGCGAGGCTCCTCGCGAAATGGCTTCGAAAGCCATGACGCCCGACCCGCCAAAAAGGTCGAACGCGAGATGGTTTTCGAGCGTACCACCTAGAAGGTTCATCACCGCTTCACGAGTTCGGTCTTTCATTGGACGAGTTCGAGGGTCGCATTCGAATTGAAGGCGTCGGGAGCGGAGGGAGCCGGCGATGATTCGAAGCGTGACGACTTCGCGTGGAGTTTTTTTCACGGTTGATTTGCGTTGGTTAAGAGAATTAGGAATCTTGGTAAGTCGCGATGTTTGGTAATCGGTCGGTCGATTAGGATTGTGGTATCTTTGGGGTACTATGATAAGTCATGGCTGGTAGAGTCGCGAATGGTATGCAGAACAGGGGCGGGTAGGGTAATGAAAAACGCGTTGAAGAGCAGGTGGTTCAAAAGTTGGGGCGTAGGGTGTTCCGTGTTTTTCGGTTGTTCTGGATTGAGTTCTGGTTTGTTGGAGGGCTTCCATGGATTTGGGGATGCCAGAGTGTGGTCGCAGGAGGTTGGGCCGTCTAGTGGCGTTGGGGGGGGAATTGGGGGGAAAGCTTCAGGTGCAGCGCAGCCATCGGCGAGCAAGCTGACTCCTGAGGAGCGGCAGCGGCGCCGCGAGGCGAAAGAGTTAGAGCAAATGCAAGCCGAGCAGATGAGAATCAACACGTATGGGGTGTTGCCTGAGGAGGATCAGAGTCCGTTGGCTCTCGAGTATCGCAAGGCTTTTGCTGCTTTTAAGGATGCCTTGGTGGATTATGCCGATGCGCATGCTCGCATTCAGTATCGAATGGGTGAAGCGATAGAGAATGACTCACGGGAGAAATGGTTGGTTGGATTGCAGGCCGCTTATAGGACGTTGGTCAAGTGGCGAGAGAGCATAGCGAAGTTATACGCCAGCGATCCGACGAAGTATCAGAATTTAGGGCTGTTGTTGCGTGAGATGTTGCTCACGGACGGGGCATTGGATCGGTTGGATGATTGGGTCGGGCCGGTCAAAGCGTTGCTCGAAGCGAAGGAATTGGTAGATGAGGACGTCTTGTTGTACGCTGGTTACGCGGGTTTTATGAACTGCGATTTTGAGCTGGCGGAAATGGCTTGGGGAAGCTTGTCACAGGCAGGGAAGCTTGGTGATCAAGAGACTCGGATGCTGAGTGAACTTCCGTCTATTTCCGAGTCATGGAAGAACGAGCTTGCGCGTCGCGAAGAGGATAAGACCAAGAACAACCCACGAGTCGAGCTCATGACCACAAAGGGTACGATGGTTGTGGAGTTATTCGAAGATGACGCACCGGAGTCAGTTGCCAATTTCATCTATTTGGTGGAGAACGGATACTACACCCGCAAGCCGATTTTTTTGGTCAAGCAGCATTGGTTAGCGCAGACGGGTTGTGAGAAGGGGGACGGGAAGGGTAGCGCAGGGTTTACGATCAAGAGCGAAGCCCAGGAGTCCACTCGCCGAAGTCATTTTCGCGGTTCGCTTGCGGTCCCCATCGGAGTCAATGCACAGACGCAGCAAGTGGATTTTAATTCCGGCGGGGCCCAATTTTACTTCTCGTTCTTGCCATTACCTCTTGTTGATGGTCGGCACACCGTATTCGGGAGGATTGAAACGGGGATGGAGGTCATGGGGATGTTCAAGGTGTTGAATTTGACCGATGAGGAGGAGCGTAAGAATCCGGAGTTGCGTCCTGATTCGATCATTCGAGCCAAAGTGTTGAGCAAGCGGGATCACGAGTACCGTCCGACGCCGGTTTTTGGCAAGTTGCCCCGGTAGTTGCCCCGGTAATGGACTAAGGGCGTTGCACATATCGCTGCGCCCGGGAAGCCTTGAACTCAGAAGACTTGACCATTGAGGGGATTTGTACTATTCTCCTTTGGACTTGCGGATGTGGCGGAATTGGCAGACGCGCTAGACTCAGGATCTAGTGGCCTAATACATACGGCCGTGGAGGTTCGACCCCTCTCATCCGCATTGCGAGTAAGTAATCCCACTGCTCTTTGAACGTTGAACGATCTTTCAGATGCCAAAAGACTTCCTAGCTGGTATTCAAGCAGAGTACGATGTTGTAGTGATTGGTAGTGGATTGGCTGGGATGACCTCCGCCAATATTCTTGGGAGGGCAGGGCATCGTGTACTGTTGTTAGAGCAACACTACAAATTCGGTGGCTTGGCTACGTGGTTCAAGCGTCCTGGTGGGCACACGTTTGACATTTCGTTGCATGGCTTTCCCTATGGGATGCTGAAGAGTTGCAAGCGATATTGGAACGATGAGATCGCTTCGAACATCGTTCAGCTGAAAAATATTCGGTTTGATAACCCGATGTTTTCGTTGATGACGACCTACAATCGGGAGGACTTCACCGATTTATTAGCGACTCAATTTGGGGTGGCGAGGCAGACCGTCAGCGATTTTTTTGACACTGCTCGGGGTATGAATTTCTACGACGATCAGTCGATGAGTACCCGGGAGTTATTCGAAAAGTTTTTCCCCGGCCGATCGGATATTGTTCGCTTGTTGTTGGAGCCCATCACGTATGCGAACGGTTCGACGTTAGAAGATCCAGCGATCACTTATGGAATCGTGTTTTCGAATTTCATGGCCAAAGGGGTCTACATCTATGAGGGTGGTACCGATGATTTGGTGAGCAAGATGCAAGCCGAGATGGTCCGCAATGGGGTAGATACACGGATCAAGTGTGATGTAACCAAGATTTTGGTGGATCGTCGCGGTGTGCGTGGGGTGGAAGTCAATGGGCGTGAGATTCGTTGCCGAGCGGTGGTCAGCAATTCGAATTTGCGTTCGACCATTTTCAAGTTGGTAGGCGAAGAGCATTTTGATCCAAAGTTCGTCGAGGAGGCTCGCGGTGTTCGGTTGAATAACAGCAGCACGCAGGTTTACATGGCGATCAAGCCTGGTGTGGAGATTCCGGAGTCGACGGGTGATTTGTTGTTTTGTTCGACGGCAAATGAATTTCGCACCGACTTGTTGCTCGATCGCAACATCACTTCGAGAACTTTTAGTTTCTACTACCCGCGTACTCGGCCAGATGGTAAGCAGCGGCATGCGATCGTCAGCAGCACCAATGCACACTGGAAGGACTGGGCGGATTTGAGCGAGGAAGCTTACGCGGCGAGCAAGCAAGAGTTGATCGAGACGACGCTTGACGCACTTGAAAAATACGTGCCGAACTGCCGAGAGAAAATCGAGTGGGTTGAAGCGGCCACTCCGAGGACTTTCCATCACTACACGAAGCATTTAAGTGGTGCAAGCTTTGGTACGAAGTTCGAGGGGCTTGGAGTTTCTCGCGGATTACCGCAGCAGATACGAGGGCTTTATCATGCTGGTAGCGTTGGGATCATCATGTCCGGTTGGCTTGGAGCGATCAACTATGGGGTGATTGTTTCCAACGAAGTCGATTCAATGCTTACCAGTAACACCGGGCTTCCAGCAGTACCGCAGTAGCCAACCGAAATCTTTCTTTACTCAGTTACCAATCTCTAGACGCTAGTATTAATATTCATGACCACACGCAGGCGCGCTCGCGAAATAGTTCTGCAAGTATTATTCGAAGAGGACTTGCATCCGATGCGTGACGAACAGATCGCGATGGATTTTTTGTTCAAGCGATTGTCGTACAACGATAGTTTGATTGATTTTGCCAAGGAAATCTTGGTGGGTGTCCGGGCCCATCGTGCCGAGATCGACAAGTTGTTGTCGAAGTATTCGGCGAACTGGTCGATTAAGCGGATGGCTACAAGCGATCGGAACGTGATGCGGATTGCTGCTTATGAGATGCTCTACGGCGAGACGCCGGGTCGCGTTGCGATCAACGAAGCGATCGACATTGCCAAGCGGTATGGCAGTTTGAATTCCGGTGCTTTCGTCAACGGGATCCTCGACCGAATGTTTAAGGACCACAAAGCCGCTGACGCTGCTAGCTAGCCAGGCTAATAATCTTAAGAGTAGTCGTACAGTTGTTTTCAGCCCCGCAGCGAGTACGGGGCTGAAGTTCTTGGCGGGCGGTTTTCCAACTGTACCTCGATCAAACCCACCTCGATCAAACAGGGCTTATTCCAAGAAATTGGGAAGGGGTCGTCCGCCGGTACGACCGGTTGCAGGGAGTTCGACGGTGACGTCGACTGCGTGTCCGAGGCCGTTATCGCGTGAGGATGCAGTTGTACCGACGTGTCCGTTGGGGATGAACAGTTGAGGGTGGTCGAAGGGAGCACGGTGGTAGCGTACGCGTTCGTCGGTAAGTGCTTTGAGGAACGCGACTAGAGCGTTCTTTTCGGTAGAGGTTAGTCCCAAAGGTACCATTGATGGGTGCACGTCTTTCTCATTTTGCTGGTGAAAATCGCCCCCTCGGTTATAGAAATCGACGACTTCGTTGAGCGTGCGGAATCCACCATTATGGAAGTATGGGGCCGTCATATCAACGTTTCGCAGGGATGGAGTTTTGTACAAGCCATCGGAAACAACAACTTCATCGCCGTTGATGGGCATGGGGGCTGGGTGGCCGACAACTCGCCGGTAAACATTGGGACCGAAAGTGCTCAGCAAACGTGCTTCGGAGAATGGGTAACCAAAGGGATCGGTATCACCTATGGAGATGTCTTCAAGTGTTGGCCTTACTCCAATGTTGTAGAAACCTGCGTCATAGACGAATCTGCCTTCTCGACCGAATCCCATTGGTTCAACACGAAGGTTCTCGATGTTGTTTACCGATGCCGAGGTGAATTCCGGACCGCTGTGGCAGTCTGCACATTTTGCTTTGGTGAAAAACAAGAACAAGCCTTGGCGTTGCAAGGCTGTCATTGCGGTGGAATCCCCGGCAGCGAATCGATCGTAGGGGGTTTGATCAGATACCAATGTTGCTTGGTAGAGTTGCACAGCTAGGCCAAAGAAAAGGCTGAAGTTCGCTTCGATTTGCGTATACTCCCCGGTGGTATTCGAGGAAGGAGACATCGATGGAGTCACGCGAGCCAGGGATGGAAGGGAGTTGGCGTGAGCCGTACCGCCTGCCGTACCGTAGCGACTTGGCATTGGCACTTTGCCTTTGTATTGCCACCATTCTTGGCGAAAGGCGTGCTGTACTAGTTCTTCGTAGTCATCGAAAATAAGACCAGCTTTGTCACCTCTGGCCCACGTTCCTAGCACACTATCGGTAGGATCGATCATTTGGCGGGCGAGTGGCCGCTTCTTTAGGAGTTTCCTGGCGATGTCTGGAAAGGTTCTTCCAGCAGCAGACATTTCAAAAGTACTCAGAGGGGGCCCAACGGCTTGGGATGCAAGGCTAGCGTTATTGATAGCGACTGAGACCGCGCGAATGTCATCATCGTCCTCGGAATAGAAAACACGGGCGTCTTCATCTCGAAGTCCAAATGGATTAACTCCGTTGAAAATATCCGTCGCACGTCCGTCCCAAAAATTGCGTTGATTGAAAACGGCGTTGATGACCGTAGGGGTATTGCGAGGTTCGACGCGGCGGGTCGTAAGTCGCCCGACACAAAATACCGCGTCTGCTTGAGAACGCTGGACTTCGTTCCCGTAATCATCGCACTCGATGAACTTGCGCAAGGAGATTCCTTGGGAGCTAACGATGTCGTTGCGGTCTGAAATTACAGCGGACTTTGCATCGTTTGCGTTCCGCAGTTTTCGAAGCGGAAAGTCCGATGCTTTCAACGAGTAATTTGGGCCTGCGAGTTGGAAGGTGCGGTCGGGATTGGGCGCTCCGTTGGCAAACCACCGGAGGAGCCCCGGTGCGACTTGGTGCCTCGATCGGTTGTCTGCGCCGGCATGATAGTGGCAGGTTGCGCAAGCCATCACTCCGTCGCTACCAACTTGCATATCCCAGAAAAGAGCTTTGCCCAAGATCAGCGCAGCATCGTAGTCCGCGATGAAATCACCGAGGTTACTGGGTGTCGGTACAGGAACTTGGGAAAGAGGTTTTAGGGGGGGTAGTTTTGTGCGGTCTTGTGCCAAACTGTAGATGTTGTTGGTGGAGAACCAAGCAGCTATCAGCAGCAGGAAGACTGAGTTAAGGGTGAATTGACGGACGTAAAAGGATGCTGAGCATTGATGTATATTCATAAACCGCAGAGAGAGATTATGCTGATCACTTAACAGGCTAAAGTCAGCTGGCGCAAAGGCTGTCGTAAGATTACCTAGATTGCCGTGTGTGCCTAGCGTCAATTCCGTTAAAAAACGGCAATGAACCAGCGTATTTTTGACTTAGCAGAGCGATTCCCCCCCGTTTTGGGTGCGGTTTGCAGCAGTTTAGGTCCTTGCATTGGGTTTATTTCGTAACAGTTGGTTGCATCAGGAAGTCCACTGCGTCTTCGACGCATCTTGGGTCTTGCATGAGGAACGAATGCAGAACTGGGTAGGTTTTGAATTCGCTCATCCCTTCGAGCTTCGCTTCGTCCAGAGTGACAACCGCATCGTTAGGGCCATCGAGCAACGGGTTTTGGATGGAAGAGCCCGACAGATCCCCTGCGAGGATTGCGAAGGGGCAGGGTGGGATCCCGAGGTTTTCTTGAAAGCCGTCCCATTGGGGGCCGAGTTGCATTCCTGATTTTCCGGTGATGGTTTCGAATAGTCCGAGTTGGGAGAGTCGTTTGGCGAACGAGGAGCCTTGGTTCGGTGGTCCGAGCATGACGACCCGTTCGATTCGACTTAGTACCCCTTGCGGGTCCCCTTTGGTGGACCATTGGGCGATTGCAAGTCTGGTTACGATATTTCCGAGGCTATGTCCGGCGATTTTAATACGTGGTTTTCCCGGAAGATTTTCCACGAGTTCGCGGAGAGCTTCGGCGTGCGAGGTGATCGGTGCCCGGGTGCTTGCGTACGAAAACCGGATGACTTGTGGAGTACGCTTTGCGGTGGCTGCATACTTTTCGCTGAGTTTGATTTCGATGGGGCGCATACTCGATGAGGTGCGCATCAAGCCGTGGAGCAAGATCACAACTTCCTCGGGCGGGGGGCTTGGTTGGTTTTGAGTTTCGTTCGCCTTTTTTTCAGCGTCGTCGAGTTTTTTTTGTTCCGGGTTTTTGTGTTCTGGTTTTTTTTGCTTAGCCTCTTCGAGGGCTTCGAGCATCGCTTCTTTGCTTCCCCAAGCTCGGCGGATTGATCGATCGTCGATCAATCTCCAGTGGTCGAGGGTATGGTTGTACTGAATTCGCCAGCCGTTCCACCAACGGTGATCGGTCCAGAACTGCTTGCCACCGAGGGTAGGAAGTTCGATGTTGAGAAACCGGCCGTTGTTTTGGATCATATCAAGCAATGCTCCTTGATCGTCTTGTTCGTCCGATTCGGAAGGAATAGGTGCTGGGTTGATTGGCTGCGTACTACTTGGATCGCTGATTGGATCGCTGGTGATTGGGTTTTGGGCCTGAAGGCTTTTGGTACTAAACAGGGGGATAGCGAGCAGGAGACAGGTGAGAAATCGCGGGATCATACGCGGACTTCCGAGGAGATCGAGTCGTTTTGCGTGTTGGCTTCCAGGATTGGTGCGATGACTTCGTCGAGGAACTCGTAGACTTGTTGCTCGGCTCTTCCGGTGTACTGTTCGGGTGCGAGTACATCTTGGACGTTGACTTTGGCAAAAGCTGGGTCTTGGGAAAGAAGTTCGAGCAGGTTGTTAGGGAGACCTTCTTGTTTGACTCGAAGTGCGGCGGCTTGGCTGTGTACTCGGATCACTTCGTGGAGTTCTTGGCGATCTCCACCGGCAGCGACACCGGCCATCATGAGGGATTCGGTGGCCATGAATGGGAGTTCTTCGGCTAGGTTTTTCGCGATGGTTTTTGGGTAAACGACGAGTCCTTCGGACACGTTTTGCAGGAGGATCAAACAAGCGTCGACGGACAGGAAGGCTTGGGGCATGACGAGTCGTCGGTTAGCGCTATCGTCGAGTGTTCGTTCCATCCACTGGGTGGCGGCGGTCATCACAGGGCTTGATTGGAGGCTCATTACGAACCGTGCCAAGGAGCACATTCTTTCGCTGCGCATGGGGTTTCGTTTGTAGGCCATGGCGGAGGATCCGATTTGGTTTTTCTCGAAAGGCTCTTCCATTTCCTTTTTGTTAGCGAGGATTCGCAGGTCGGTTGCGATCTTGTGAATCGAAGTAGCGATTGCGCTGAGGGTGTCGGTAAGGAACGCATCGACTTTTCGAGAGTAGGTCTGTCCGCTTACGGCGTAAGGGGATGCGAACCCGAGTTTTGTGGCGATACGGCGTTCAAGTTCGCGGACTTTGGCGTGATCTCCGTCGAAGAGTTGCAGGAAACTTGCTTGCGTTCCGGTGGTTCCTTTGGCGCTGCGAGCTTGGAGCGTGGAGAGTCGGTGATCGACTTCGGCAAGATCGAGTACTAGATCGTAAGTCCAGAGGGTAGCTCGTTTTCCGACGGTGGTCGGTTGAGCGGGTTGCAGGTGGGTGTAGGCAAGGCATGGGAGTGGGGCGTAGGTTTTCGCAAATTGCGATAGGGCTCGGATACATCGGATGAGTCGTTGTCGGATGGTTCGGAGGGCGTCGCGATAGATCATCAAGTCTGAGTTATCCGTAACGTAACAACTCGTTGCACCGAGGTGAATGATCGGGCGTGCATCGGGGCATTGATCGCCGTAGGCGTGGACTTGGGCCATCACATCGTGGCGGAGTTTCCGTTCGTATTCGTCGGCAACATCGAGGTTGAGTCGATTGCGGAAAGCTTTGAGTTGTTCGATTTGGGTTTGGGTGATTGGCAGTCCGAGTTCTTGCTGTGTTTCTGCGAGGGTGATCCAGAGTTCTCGCCAGAGTCCAATTCGGTGTTCCGTGCTGAACAAGCTCGCCATTTCGCGGGAAGCATAGCGGGTGATCAGGGGGTTTTCGTACGTTGGCAAGGGGCTTGCAGAATCGGACACGGGATGCTTTCTGTTTTTCTCGAGTGGATATGGGGATGGTTGGATTGAAATCTGGCTTCCCACCGCCGGCTCGAACGTGTATGGAGTGGGAATGCAAGAATATACCATTCAGAGGTCGAATCGTCGTTGCCATGTTTCGGATCGGGAGTTTGTGCCCGGTGAAAGCTATTATTCTGCACTGATTGCCCAGGGTAGTTCTTTGTTACGGCAAGACTTTTCCGACGAGATTTGGGAGCGGAATCGTCCTGGTGGGGTAGTTGGGTGGTGGGTTAGCACCGTTCCGCAGAAGCGTTTAGGGCGTCCGAAGCCGGCTCCGGTGCACGTTCTGCTTGCGGCATTGGAGGTCTTGCTCGAAGATCCCCTCAAAGGTGAGCTTACCTATCTTCTCACGCTTCTGCTGATTCGCAGGAGAGTTTTAAGCGAACCGATTGGATTGCAATTGAATTCCGAAGAGGAACCGATGGATTCCTCGCTATTGCACTTGACCCATGGGGGTTCGAATCGCGAATTTGTCGTACCGATATGTCAACCCGAAGTGCGGCGGATGGAGAGTCTGCAGCAGGAGTTGGATCAGTTGTTATTTAGCGAGGCATGATGGAACGCATAGGCCCGTGGGCAATCATCGCAATTCTTTTCGCCTCCTCCGGGGCGACTTGTATACCGAAACGTCCCAATGCAGAGTTTCAGCCCAAGGCTTTGTTCACCGCTCCTCCGACCCCGGATCAGTTGGTCGAAGTGATCAATCGGTCTCGTTCGATTCAATCGTTGCAGTCGAATTTTGTGACGGTTAACCCGAATCGCATGCGGAATCTCGATGCTTCGTTGGTCTGGGTTCGCGATCGCAAATTCAAATTATCTGGAGGGATCTCCAGGATGCTTGGAAACAATTTTGAGGTAGGCAGCAACGATCAGTATTTTTGGATGACGGTGCGGGATGGGTCGCGTCCCCAGCTATTTTTTGCTAGGCATGATGAATTTGAGTCGCAGGGTGTAAGGCGCATACTGCCGGTCTCACCGTTATGGATTTTAGAAGCGCTTGGGATCAGCGAGCTCGATCCCTATCGGGTGCTTGGTCCTCCAGTGAATCGCCCCGATGGGATGATGGAGTTATCGACGATGGCTCCGACGGCAACCGGGACTTACACTCGGACGATGGTTATCGATCCGAAATTTGGGTATACGCGCCAGATTTTGCTTAGGGACCCATCTGGACGATTGGTAGCCAGTGCAGCGCAGAGCGAGCACAATTACTACGCTTCTGTTGGTTTATCCTTACCCCATCGGGTGTTAATGCAATTGGTACCTGTGATGGATCCGCCAACCGAGATCGACGTGACGATTGGAGGATATGTCATCAATGGATTGGATGCGAATCAGCCGGCTGGATTCGAGTTGCCGAACCAGAATGGGTATGAGGTTGTGAACCTAGTGCAGTTCAATCAAGGGTTACCTCAAGCGGTCACGCCCGTGCAAGTCGCACCGGCGTTGCCCCCTTCGGTCCCTCCGACGGCTTATCGAGGGGTTCCCTGGGACGGGCCGGTTGTACGCTAGAGCGTGGTGCTTCTGCTGCGAAGAATAAGTGTTATCGGTTAGAACCGAGGCGTTTGAACATTTAAGGAATCGGCGTGAGTACCGCAGCGCGACGCCGTCCTTCGAAAGTAGCAGCGGCGAGGATTGCACCCGAGTTGTTGACTTGGACCAAGCTTACGATTTGCCATCCGGCGGAAGTCACCGGATCGAGCAAGGAGTTGAGGTCATGAGGGATTGTGCCGTGCCAGACCACTGGGTGACGTGGGCCGATATTCCAAGTTCCTGGCTGGCCGAATGCGCCGAATCCGATGATCACACCGGTTTGGTTTGCAGCGGTGGCTTGTCCGTAGTTGTCTCCAGCAAGAAACGGTAGAAGTTCCGGTAGATGTCGCGTGGAAGCTCTCCAGACGACAGGCAGTGAGCTGAAAGCCGGGTGAGCTGATCCGACGACATCGCCGTTGTCTGCAATTCCGTAAGCGACGGAAGTTCCCCAGGAGGGAAGTCTAGGGAGGATGTTGATGGGTCTGGTTCCGAGGTGTGACCAGAACGTAGCGGTTTGTGGGCTGGTGTTCGTATAACCGGCCGCTTGGCCAAGCGCATTGAAAGCCACGGGCATAGCTGCGCCGGGCAGAATGGTTTGGGTATAGACGCCTGCTCGGGTGGTAGGAGTCCATACCGCACCTTGCCAACCAGCGCTGCGACCACCGATGAAGTACCCATAAACACGACCAGTAGCATCGATACGCAGAGCATGCGTATTGCCACCATTGTTAGGGAACACATTGATCATGCTCGCGCCGGTCTTAACAAATCCTTGAGGTCGGAAATCACCGGTGTCAGCCGAACCGACGATAACACCGGTAGGCGATACGTACGCAGCTGAGGAGTAGTTTCCTTTTTTGGGCAACTTACCGACTGCGGATAGTACGCCGTTTCGAAAAACGAATCCTTCGTAACTGTTGCCTTCGACAGCCGGTTGGCAGTACCCTGAAACATCTCCAGCATCGTTGATTCCGACCGGATATCCCGAGGAATACTTGGCTAGTACAGGAACAGGGTTCAGTCGGTAGGAGGTCGGTGTGCCCTGGGCGTGGGCTACGATCGCCAGACTGATCATCCACAGCGAGGCTATCGACCGGAGAAGGGAATGGTAAGAACAGAGTGTCGTGTGGAGGTTTGATGAAAACATGCAAGGTTCCGCGATGTCTAATGGTGTAGATGCAAGATGAGAGTTCAGATGCCTAAGTTCGATCGATTGATTCAATTGCGTGAACATACGGCGGTGTGTTCTAGGAACGCAGACGAGCCGGTAGAAACAAGTAAAGTGTAATCAGGCCAGTGTAAAGGGGCAACAGCGAGGGCACGCCGCGTTTTTTTGGAGCCGAGAATATAGATCATAAAGTGGGGGCGAGTACCGCGTTGCTTGCTCAGTACGAGCGAGTTGTGCGAATGTGCTCAGCGGGGCAACTTGGCAATCGAATTCGGTGTGGATATAACAAGCACAGGCGATTTTGTCCTCGTAGCTCAACTGGATAGAGCGCAGGCCTCCGAAGCCTGAGGTTGTGGGTTCGACCCCCGCCGAGGATATTGGGCGATGGGATTTCAGTTAGCTTATTTCTGACCGATCCAAGCTTCGTTGAACTCGACGTGTTTCATGCTCTTGCCACCCTCGACAAAGTAGCTGTAGATCGCGTGTAAGTGTCCGTCTTGAGTTTGGATGATCGCGGGGTAATGGTACGCTCCGCTTGGGTGCTCTTCGAGGTAACGGGTGGTTGTCCAAGTCTTTCCTTCGTCAAGCGAAACTGAGACGGCCAAGCGATTACGACCCTTTTCGGTGTCGTTGTAGATTAATACCCAATGTCCGTTCTGCAGTACCACGGCATCGAGTCCCGAGCCGGGATTGGGCAAGATTGTCGAGCTGACATCTCCCCAGCTCTCGCCAGCATCGAAGGATTCCGACATGCGGATCTTGCCTGTAACTCCGTTTTCTCGCATGTACGCTACAAGCGATCCATCGCGACGTTCAAGCACGCTCGGTTGAATGTTACCAAACCCGATCAGCGGCTTCGATGCCTTCCATGTATGACCCATGTCGTCGCTGATAGCCATCAAGGAGAAGGAGTAAGTATCGGTATAAAGAGGTAGGAGCCAACGTCCAGATTTGAGTCCAGATTTGAGTACCGTAGGTTTGCATCGCGTTTGCCAACCAAGCCGCTGGAAGAGTTTGTCGGCAAGTCGTGCGCGTACCTCGGTTACTTCTTTTTCAAACTCCGCAGGTAACCCACTCGGTAAGCTTGCGATGAAACGATCCAGCTTCGTGTTGGCTTCTTGACTGAAGTCCTCTGGTTTGAGCCACAAGCTTTGTTGTTTTGTCCATCGAATCTCCCCCTGACCTGATGGCGTGTCGGAGATGAGTTGTTGGGTGATGCACGATTCCCATGTGTTAGCCAAAACCAATGGCCAGAACAAATGCAGTCGGCCTTGGGTGTCGACGTGCATGGCGGTGTTGCCATCAGGGAATCCTGCGGTGTCGACCATCAAAAACGGGGCCGACCAATTCGTGGAGTCTTTGCCAAGCCTTGCTCCGTAGATCGCCACGTCATCGGCTTTGCGTTCCCCTGAGCCCCTGTACCAAGATGCGAGCAGCGAGCCGTCGGGTAACGCAACGATGCTTGGGGCGTGATTATGTTGCGGATGAAGTGGAAAGATGAGCTCTTCGCGATGGATCGCTTCGGTTGGTGACTTGCGTGCCTGTGGCTCTTGGGCAATCCCTAAGGAATGCATCAACATGATCCCGATAAGCAGCATTGGCAAGCCGATCCGATTGCAGACGGGGAGAAGTTTCTGGGGGATAACAGGGTGGTTCGACATGGTGCTGAATTCAATGGCGGTGGTTGATAAAGACATGATTTTCAGGGATTAGCGTTCAGGGGCATCGGGGACTCAAGCCATTTTAGCCGAACAATGCTAGCGATGCTGGTATGTGAAATCGGTCTTGGAATTGGGGGATCGGTTCGGGTATTTTCGCTGGGTTGAGTTTTCGACCTTGGGGCGATCAGAGAGCGAAGTATGAAACTTGAAGAGCAGTTACCGGCGCAGCGCCGAAATCGAAGGGACGTGTTGCTTGGACTAGGGGCATTCGGAATCGCTTCGTGCTGTGGATGTCGTTCGACGCCTCTTACGGGGCGTCCTCAATTGCGATTCATACCCAAGTCGATGGAGATGCAGCTTGGGGAGCAGAGTTATGCGGATGTGATCTCGAAGTCGACTCCGTCGCAAAATGGGCGTTGGACGGATGCGGTACGTCGGACGGGAGAGCGGATTGCCTCTGTTGCCAATGCACCAGGGTTTCAGTGGGATTTTCGGTTGTTAGCTAGCGACACACAGAATGCTTTTTGTCTGCCGGGTGGCAAGGTCGCGATCTATGAAGGGATCGTGCCGTTGTGTGAGAATGAGGCGGGCTTGGCGGTGGTAATGAGCCATGAGATTGCGCATGCATTGGCGCATCATGGAGCGGAGCGGATGAGTCAGCAAGCGGGGGTTCAGGGAGTTGGTGCGGTGCTAGGATGGGCGATTAGCGATACGACACCTGCCACGCGTGATCTTGCGATGCGAGCTTTTGGTACTGGAGCGGAGTATGGGCTATTGCTTCCTTATAGTCGTCATCACGAGAGCGAAGCCGATGCGATCGGACTGACGTTGATGGCCAAGGCTGGTTATGATCCGTCGGAAGCCCCGTTGTTTTGGGGGCGGTTCGGCAAAGTGACTGGTGGAGCGAATAAGCCTGCCGAGTGGGCTTCTACTCACCCAAGCGACGAGCGTCGTGCTACCGATCTTGCGAACAAGCTTCCCGATGCTTTGAACCTCTATCAAACCACTGCGAATCGCTATGGTCGTGGCGAGCAATTGGTCTGAGTAGAGCGAGCTTGGGAGACGCTCCTATACGCTAAACTTTACCGATTATTCATTTACTGCTGACTTGTGCCTCGATCCGGTTGCTTCATACTTTCAGTAAGTGATCCAAGTGGAGCAATGGGCGTCCGGAGCTAAGTGATTCCGGCAGTGTGAATGTTGAAGCACTGGTGCTTTGGAATCGATCGGGACAAGTCAAGTGTTGCGAATAGCGATGGTGGTTGGGCGACGAGCATTTACTCTTGTGGAGTTACTGGTAGTCATCGCCATTATTGGAGTGTTGGTCGGTCTGTTATTACCAGCCGTACAGGGGGCCCGCGAAGCGGCTCGCAGGATGTCTTGTCAGAACAACCTTAAGCAACTTGGGTTGTGTTTGCACAATTTCGAATCTGCCAGAAAGAAGCTTCCTACGCAGGGAGACTATCAGACCAATGGTACGGCGGTTTATTGGAGCGCACAGACTCGGCTGTTGCCTTATGCGGAATCTTCGACCGTGCATCAGTTGATCGACTACACTAAGCCGATTGCGCAGCAACCTCAGGTTGCAAGGATACGTATTCCCTTTTTGATTTGCCCGAGCGAGATCAATGACAAGGAGCGTCCAGATGGTCCGACGTTTGTCCATTATCCTTTGAACTATGCGATCAATGTTGGAGAGTGGTTGATTATGCAGCCACCTCAGGGCAAGGGGACCGGCGTGTTTCTTGTCAATCAGGAGATGAAGCTCGCGGGGATCACCGACGGCACAAGCAACACGTTGGGTATGAGCGAGGTCAAGGCGTTTACCCCTTATTTACGAGATGGGGGGAATCCGGCAAGCGATACGCCGGTTCCGGTGCGACCGGAAGATGTCGCTGGGTTTGGTGGTGAGTTCAAAGCGGATTCGGGACATACGGAGTGGGTAGATGCGCGATCGCATCAAACCGGATTTACTACGACCTTCCCACCAAATCAGCGAGTCCCGTACTTGCACAATGGGATTCCCTATGACATCGATTTTAATTCGATGCGTGAGGGGCGCAGTGCGACTGTTCCGACTTATGCGGTAGTTACAAGTCGCAGTTATCATGTCGGAGGAGTCAACAGTTTGTTGATGGACGGTTCGGTACGGTTTGTCTCTCAGGGTATCTCGCCAGGGGCTTGGAAGGCGCTCGGAACGCGATCCGGTGGTGAAGTGGTTCAAGAGGATTGGTGATTTGGCTATTGTGCTATTTGGATTATGATTGTGGCGTTTGCGCATTGCATTTTGCGATCCATAGTGGACGATTTGATTCTCTGATCACCAAACCCTTATCGAGGTCGTTATTTAGTATGAATATCCTGACGTCTCCCATTCGTAGTTTGTTGCATCTGTGGTGTTTGTGCGTTTTCGTAGTCGCACTCGTCGCGGAGTCGAATGGAATATTGGGGCAAACGAACGAGAATGTTTGGCTTGAGAGTTGGAATGATTGCCCGACGAAGCGAGCTTTGGTGGAATATGTGGGGCGTGTGAGCAATCCGAATCATAAGGACTTTGTGCCGGTTCCCGAGCGGATAGCGGTGTTTGATAACGACGGGACGCTCTGGCCTGAGAATCCTATCCCTTTTCAATTGGCTTACGCTTTCGATATTGTCACGAAACGTGCAGCAAACGATTTGGAGTTTGCCAAAGAACCGATGGTTCAAGCGGTACTCAATAAAGACATCGCGACCTTGACTGCGGGGCCGAAGCATGAGGGGTTATTGCAGGTTTTTGCGATGACCCATGCGGGGATGAGTACAGAAGAGTTCGGCAAAAGCGTTTCGGATTGGATACAGACGAGCAAGCATCCTCGTTATGGTCGTGGGTATGACAAGTTAACGTATGTACCGATGCAGGAGGTCTTGAGGTGTCTACGTCAAAACGAATTCAAAACGTACATTGTTTCGGGTGGTGGAGCCGATTTCATGCGTGTTTGGTCCGAGCGGGTGTATGGTATTTCACCGGAGCAAGTCATCGGTTCTGCGGCGCGGATGCGATTCGAGATGCGGGATGGAAAACCCGTGTTGATTAAAACTTTGGATAACCTGTTTGTCGATGACAAAGCGGGGAAGCCGGTTGGGATTCAGATGGGGATCGGTCGCAGGCCTGTGGTCTGCTTTGGTAATAGTGATGGCGATTATGAAATGCTGCAATACACCACCATCGGCAATCCTCGTGCGAGTTTCGGGGCGATCATTCATCACACGGATGCCGAGCGCGAGTACGCTTATGATGTTGCACCGAAGAGTACAGGTAAGTTGGTTGTCGGACTGCAGGAAGCTTCGGCGCAGGGCTGGTTTGTGGTGGACATGAAGTCCGATTGGGGTAGGGTCTTCGAAGAATAGTCTTTGCCTTATTGTTTATCGGTGCATCTCCTCGTCGAGAAGCATGCTCTGAATCGGTACGGTTTCCTCGCTGACGGATCGGGTTCCCATTGGTTGCAGTTACCGAGGTTTATCGGATGATGGAGGGGTGGATCTTACGCAGAGCGTGCGTATGGGCGATGGAGCGTGTACTGCAGCTTCCTCCCTGACGGTTCGGGTTACCATTGGTGCGTTGCCGAGGTTTATCGGATTATTGAGCGGTGGATCTTACGCGGAGCGTGCTGATGGGCGATGGAGCGTGTACTGCAGCATCCTCCCTGACGGTTCGGGTTACCATTGGTGCGTTGCCGAGGTTTATCGGATTATTGAGGGGTGGGTTTTACGCGGAGCGTGCGTATGGGCGATGGAGCGTGTACTGCAGCATCCTCCCTGACGGTTCGGGTTACCATTGGTGCGTTCCTCCCTGACGGTTGGGGATACCATTGGTGCGCCGGCCATCGTCAGCCAGATATCTCGGTTGTAATCCAGCGTGACTTGGGCTTGGCAATTGTTGGATTGCCAGGAGTCGGATCCCAGGAGAATTGCTAGGATGGCGAATACCAATCGTTGCTGGGAGGCTGAAAGAAAGAGCTGGGAGGCTGAAAGGGATAGAATTGCAGGTGGGGTATTGGGCATGGGGTTTCGAGGGGGATCTGGAGTTCAAGGATTTCTGGTGGGGCGTGGGCTTGGAGTTGGCTTTTTATTTTGTGTCTGGATTGATTGCATTAAAAGGCTTGGGACTGCAATGGTGGGGCAATACCTGGAAACTTATTCGGCTTGGTAAATTATAAGGAGCAGTTTCACGCCACAAATCTGGTTTCGCGGGGTGTTTTTCCGTTGGCCGATGTTGCGTGGGTGGCTGTTCCACTTAGAATCTGTGGATTCGAACCCGGTGGTTTTGATCATTGAATCGTTTACGTTTTTCCTTTCTATCATCCGGCAGGTACCTCAAATGAAAAAAGCAGTAGTGACAGACTCCAGGAAAACCGATTGGGCTGCCTTGAACAAAAAGCGGGCCGGGGTTGCTTTGGCATTGTTTGCGGGAATTGCGATGCCGTTTGCGGGTTGTGACAGTGGATCTAAGCCGCCGGCGAAGGTCCCTAGTTCGGCGGATGGAGCGCCGGGTGGGTTTGATACCAAGCAATCAGCGCCGGTGGTTTCGGCGAGTGCCGGAGCGGTGATCCCTGGGGTGGGGTATTCGATGCCAGCGAAGATTGGCAAGTATGAAGTGCTCAACATTATGACCGACAACAAAGACGACGCGATTGCCAAGAGCAATGCCGAGTCGGCTTTGGTTTCGAATCCGGATGTGAACTGCATGGTTGGATTGTGGGCGTACAATCCTCCAGCGATTCTGTCGGCATTGGAAGCACGTTCATTGGCGGGCAAGGTCAAGATTGTTGGTTTTGACGAGCATCCAGCGACGCTCGCGGGAATCGCCGATGGAAAGATTATCGGTACGATTGCTCAGCAACCCTATTTGTTCGGTTTCAAGAGTGTGGAATACTTGGCAGCGATGGCTCGCAACCAAGAGGTCAAAGTCCCTGAGAGCAAGATGATTTACGTACCTCACTCGGTCGTAACCGCCGACAACATTCAAGAGTTCAATGCGGGAGTTCAAGCGATCCGCGATGGGAACGGACCGATCCCCAAGTCGGATTCCGAATCGTATGACACGTCGAAAGCGACGAAGTTAGCGTTTATCACCAACAGCGTTGACTTGTTTTGGGTTTTAGCACAAAAGGGTTGCGAGAAGGCCGATGGCGTTTTCAACACGACCACTGCAGTGACTTTCCCGAGCCAAGGAACGGTCGACGAGCAGAAGCAAGCGATTGAGCAAGCGGTGAACAATGGGTTCGATGGATTGGCGATTTCCCCGATCAATCCCGAGAATCAAGTCGACATGTTGAACATGGCAGCGGAGAAGATGGCGGTAGTTTGCCAAGATTCTGATGCTCCAAAGTCGAACCGTAAGTTTTACTTGGGGACTAGCAATTACTTGGCCGGCCGTGCAGCTGGGAAGCTTGTCAAGCAAGCGATTCCCGAGGGAGGCAAGGTCATGATATTCGTCGGGAAGCTTGAAGTGCTCAATGCTCAAGAGCGATCGCGGGGTGTGATTGATGAGTTGGCGGACAAGCCATTGCCACCAGGTTTTGAAACTGCGGCAAACTGATGGAAAGCATTCTGCGAGTTGAAAATGTCACCAAATCATTCCCCGGAGTCAAAGCGCTTCGGGGAGTGAGTCTGCACGTTGAGCCCGGCGAAGTCTTGAGCGTTATCGGCGAGAACGGAGCGGGTAAGAGCACCTTGATGAAGATCCTTGCGGGGGTTCAGGGGCAAGATTCTGGCGAGTTGTGGTGGAAGGGTAGCCAGGTACGGTTTGCGAATCCGAGCGAAGCGATCTCGGCTGGGATTTCGCTTATTCACCAAGAGTTGAATCTCGCGGATAACTTAACCGTAGCCGAGAATATTTTTCTTGGGCGCGAGCCGACGCGTTGGGGGATGATCCAATCGCGGCAGATGCGACAGCGAGCCGACGAGTTTCTCAAACGTGTGGGGCTTGAAATCCCGTCGAGTACTTCGTTGCAGAAGCTATCGATCGCGCAGCGTCAGATGGTGGAGATTGCCAAATCGCTCTCGACAGATGCCAACATGATCATCATGGATGAGCCGACGAGCAGTCTCTCAGCACACGAGTCGGAGAAGCTCTTTCAGTTGATACGGCAATTGAAATCGGAGGGGGTGTCGATTGTGTACATTTCTCACCGGTTAGCGGAGGTCGCTGAATTGTCCGATCGCGTAGAAGTGCTTCGTGACGGGCAGAATGCAGCGACGTTGCAGAAGCACGAGATCACGCATGATCGCATGGTGCATGCGATGGTCGGACGCGAGTTGAATCGATATTTTCCGCACGTGCCTAAGGAGCCCGGCGAGGTTCGCTTGCGGCTCAAGGATGTGCGTGTGTTCGGTAGAGCCGAGCATCCGGTAAACATCGAAGTGCGTGCTGGTGAAATTGTCGGTATGGCAGGCTTGGTCGGCGCAGGGCGGACCGAAGTGCTTGAATCGATCATGGGAATGCGACCTGTATTAGGTGGGCAGATTCAAGTCGATGGGGTTGCAATTCCATCGAGTAATATCCGAACCTCGATCGCTTCCGGATTGGCTTTGGTTCCCGAAGACCGTCGTCACACGGGTTTAGTTACTTCCATGAGCGTCGGCGATAACTTGACACTCGCTTCGATGGAAAACGTCAGTCGTTACGGGATACTCTCGCGAGCAGCGGAGCAGAAAGCTGGCCAGGAGCAAGTCAATGCTTTGCGGATAAAGACACCTCACTTAAATCAAGTTTCCGCTTTCCTTTCCGGAGGGAATCAGCAGAAGATCGTTTTCGGCAAATGGATCATGAGGAATCCCAAGGTCCTGTTATTGGATGAGCCGACGCGGGGAGTCGATATCGGAGCCAAGCAAGAAATTTACGGATTGATGGAGCAGTTGGCTCAGCGAGGTACGGCGATTCTGTTCGTGTCGAGTGAGATGGAAGAGATCCTCGGGATGGCAGATCGGACGTACGTGATGCACGAAGGGCGAGTAAAGGGTGAGTTGGCTCGCGAACAGATGACCGAGCAGAGTATCATGCAATTGGCTTTCGGACGCACCGAAGCTACCGCAGTAGTTCACTAAAGTGATTCTGGAACATGCAAATCAAAAGCATTGGCGTTGTGTTGTTGTTGCTGGCAATTTTGCTCGTGACCGGTTGGCTGAACCCTTCCTTCCTATCGGATGAGAACGTCAAGTCGATCATTCGGTGGACGAGTTTGTTTGGGTTTATTTCGTTGGGGATGTCGCTGGTCATCATGACCGGTGGTATCGACTTGTCGATCGGGTCTGTCATTGCGCTCGCAGGGGTTTGCATGCTGATGTTGCTCAATCAGCAGCATGTTGATTCCCAGCAGAAGACCAAGGTGCTCAAGGTCGAAAAGGTACCGATGAAAAACAATCAGTTACCCAAGGTGACTTTGGGGACATCGGATTGGACGATTCGTACCGATGATCAGTTAAGGTTCGTCAATTCATTTGGCCAACCGGTGCAGGGGAGTGTCGTTTCGGTAGAGAAGGGGACTGAAGGGATATCGGTCATTTTGCGAGAGCCCAATGCGAATTTTCCAGTCGACGCGGAAGTGCAATGGTTCCAGTTTCAGCATCGACCGATATGGTTTGTCATTCCGGTCGTGTTACTTGGTTCTGCACTGTTGGGATTGTTTCACGGCTACTTAGTCACCAAAGTTGGATTGCAACCGTTTGTTGTCACTATGTGTGGTTTGCTGGCTTATCGTGGAATAGGTCGGGTGCTTGCGGGCGAACAGTCCAAGGGGCTTGGCAGTACTCTGGTAACGATCAAGGAGTGGATTAACGGTGTCTCGTTTAAGCTTCCTGTGCCGTTTTTGCCTTATGTTAGTCAAGGAAGGTGGCACTCGGTTTTGTGGGATGGGAAGAAGAATGAAGCGATTTTGGACGCTAATGGTGCTACACAAAGCGTTCCGTTGTTCTCGTGGATTGAGATTCCAACCACAGCAGTTCTTCTTGTGATCGTGGCTATGGCATTGTGGATTGCAATCAACCGATCGGTCTTTGGCCGGTATTTGATGGCGTTGGGAAACAATGTCCAAGCCGCCAAGTTCAGCGGGATTGCGACAGACAAGATCATCATTTCAACGTATGTGATTTGTTCGTTGTTGGCGGGGCTTACGGGGATACTTCTCGTGTTTGACTTCAACACGATCGAACCTTCACAGACAGGTAGCATCTACGAGATGTATGCGGTGGCTGCTGCGGTGATCGGTGGATGTTCCTTGCGAGGTGGTTCTGGATCGATCGTTGGGGTGGTGTTCGGTACGGCGGTGATGCGGTCGTTATTTTTATCGATTGCGGCGTTGAGCATTCCGAAGAGTTGGGAGTTTATAATTGTTGCCATTGCGCTGATGGCAGCGGTGCTTACCGATGAAGTCATCCGCATTGTTGGGAACAAGCGAAAGTTGATGGCGCAAGCCAAGTTAGCCAAGAGTGGCGGTTGAGCGAGATCGCCGAGTGGGGTGAGAGAGCTTGGCCGCTGTAATCTGTGGATTAGAAGTTGAAACTTCGTCGCTCGGTTATTTAGAACTGCTGGAGCATTTAGAACTGCTCAAGCATTTCGTGGAGAAGTTCCATTGGGAGGCCGACGACGTTGGTTGGAGAGCCGCTTAGGAGGGTGAGCCAAGGCGGCCCGTCTTGGAAGCCGAGCGATCCGGCTTTGCCGATCCAAAGATCGCTTTCGAGGTATTGCTCGAGTTCGGCGTCGCTGAAGTTCTTGAGAACAAGGATCGAGCAGTCGACACGAACGCAGCGTTTGGCAGTTGCTCGGCTCCATAGGCATAGTCCCGAGTATACGCGGTGTTCTTGACCGCGCAAACGCAGAAGCATCGCTCGGGCGTGGTCCACGTCGTTGGGCTTTCCGAGGACTAATCCGCGGTGTTCAGCGACGGTATCGCAAGCGACGACGACGCGTTCGTCGATGTCGATTTTTTGGATGACGTCGGCTGCTTTTTGGTAGGCTAATCGAGCGACGAGTTCGGGTGGCGTTTCCCTTGAACACACGCCGCATTCAGCCAGCGGATCTGGCTCGATGACTTCGTACCGATACCCGAAGGTTTTCATCAGTTGGTTTCGGCGCGGAGAGGAGCTTGCAAGGATAAATGGCCTTGGATCGGCTTGAAATCCGACAGGAGGTAGGAACACGTCGTTAGATCCAGGCTCGTTCATCGATTCTGTTTAATTAGTGTGGCTGTAAGGTGGCTGTTCTAGTTTCGAAACATGCCTATGAGTTGTGGTTTAATTGATGTTTATTGAGGGAATCCGGGAGGTGGTGGATACCCGAGTCGTGGGCGGAGTTGCTCCCAGGATTGTTTTAGGGAGTCGAGCATGCGTGGTATGTGTCCGCAAGCGAGGTATACGCGGCAGGAGACGGCGGACTGAGGATAGAAGTTCGTGATGAAATCGAAACTGAATTCGTAGGGGCCGTGTCCGATCATGACGGCGTTTGCGTAGGAGCCACTGAGGATCTCATCGCGCAGTTTAAGTTCGTCGTAGATTTCTTGGGGCGATTGTTTTTTTGGAGGCGGGACCGGTGCACCGGCTTGTGGGTTGTTGGCAGAGTGGTTCGGCGATGAATGGGAATCGTTTGAACCAGCCCCAGTGTTGGCGGTTGGATTCGGTTGTATCGGCTCGGGTATGTTCGAGCCTGCATGCAGGACTTGGCTGTGCAGGTCGCTTGCGTTGGGATGTTGCTGGGTACTGCTTGGAGCTGGGTTGGGGGTACCCGGCATGGAGTTCGGGGGAAGGTTGTGTGCTGGCTGTGGATTGGCTATTGAGCCAGGAAGTTCGCCGTATCGTTGGCGATAGAGTTCGACGTTTTTCGCCAAGGCGTCGATGAATTGAGGCATAACGGTATGGGGCATTACTACACGAGCCACCACGGCGCTTGGGCGAGGTAGGTTTCGCACAAAGTCCAGTAGGAATTCCGTACCTCCGGTGACCACAATCACCCCCGTGCTGATCTCACCGCGAGCGACGTTATCGGGGACACGAGCGCGCAGGGCGGGCATATTCTCTTGGGCGTCGCCCGAGTTGCGTGCGAAGTCATCGTTAGGAGTTGCCATGTTCCCAATGTCCTTTGGTTAAAAATAGCAGTGAAAGGGGATGTAGATTGGATTCGTATCTCCCGACTGGATTGTTCAAGTATATCGTGGTTGGTTGGTCATCCACACCCCCAAAGGTGGGCTTTGTTGGTCTGAAGTGCCCTTGAAGTGAGCGTCAGCGGCGAGGGGCGTGAAATGGCCGTTGGCCACGCAATGGTAACCCGAAGTGTCAACGAGGCAGGAGCGGATTGCTGGCGTATTACATTAGTCGCAGTTACCAAGGTTTAGCGGATTATTGAGGGGTGGATCTTACGCGGAACGTGCTGATGGGCGATGGAGCGTGCACTGCAGCTTCCTCCCTGACGGTTCGGGTTACCATTGGTGTG
>CAIJIZ010000710.1 GCA_903820735.1 uncultured Pirellula sp. | reverse complement strand
CCGCTGCTGCCTCACTGACGTATCGGGTTACCATTAACGCGTTGCGTTACCATTGCGTGGCCAACGGCCGCGTCCCATCCAATGGTAACCCGAAGTGTCAACGAGGGAGCTACAGTGCACGCTCCATCGCTCCTCCGGAATCGACCAGCACTCCGCTGCTGCCTCACTGACGTATCGGGTTACCATTATCGTGTCGGGTTTCTATTGTGTGGCCAACGGCAGTCAAACGGTTTGCTTCTTCGATGCAGCTTTGAAGTTCAGCAGATTTTGATACCAGGACGGGGAATCGATCCGCAATTTCTTCAAGTTGTTTCTTGAGCTGGTCGGATGTCCGTTGACGATGCGATGGGGTGGAGGGATCCGAGGTTCGAAATTCCTCGAACAAGACGTTGAGTTTGGTGATGTCTTGTTCTGCTTCTTCGTGGCACATCAATACACCGATGATTTCGTTTAGCATGCTGGCGAGTTTAAGCCTTCCTTCTTGATCACTGGAATTGGCTGTGGGGCTGAAACCCATCCAACTCGAGCCGAATGGGTCGAATGATAGGTCTTCAGAGGAATCGGAATCGTCATCGAAGGTGTGGGGTGAGAATAATTTGATACGCGTGAGTTCATCGGCTGTGGATTTCTCGTGAAATTCCTCGTCGTCGTCTTCAATGAGACATCCACTGTGACGAAATCGATCTTGTTCCCATTCTTCGAGCGTTTCTGACATTGAAAAAGCGAATTCATCGTCGAGTTCGAGGTGATAGCCATCGATGTTGTCGAAGTAGATACCGAAGGTGCCATCGATCATCATCGTGCAAAGGGGGCAGTTGCAATCGGCGACATGGTAATCGGGTTGCACGCGGTCTATTCCTTCGATGCAGACACCACCGCCACGGGGGACGTGTCGTCGTTCGCATTCGATAATAAAGCTTGGGGCTGCTCCATCGTCCATTGAGCTATTGAGCCACTTCTCCATGTTCCGTTTTAGGAATCGCGTCAATCTCGGTATGACATCTTTATTCTTCTGAATCACATACCGACCTTCTTTTCGGTCGCACCAGTCCCATCCCGCTTCGATCGCTTCTCGGCAATAGTCAAAGTACATGCAGATCTCTTCGAAGCCCATTGGTGCGGTCGGGTAGCCGATCCAATTCGTTGGCAGGGCCACGAGGGGATCACCATCGATGCAGCGATGTTTTTGCGACTGAACGACAAGGCTGCTCCAATGCTGTGCGCCGTGGAGAAGATCGCGAGGTTTACGGCCGTCGAGTTCAGCGCGAGGAGTCATCAACCAGTCGCGGTGCAATTCGACTGTAAACCGATAGCGAACTTGCGATAGGTGCGCTGCTTTCTTCGCTTCCCAAGATGAGCTCGAAACGGCCGAGATGATTTTTGAAGCGATCTCGTTGAGAAACGCATTTCCGAAAAGGAATTCTCGGTCGACGATCGGTTTGACGATGGGCGTTTGTCGGGGATTCAGGACATCGGTTGCTTGGACTGAATTGAGCAGTTCCCACCAGGGGGGAAGGTGAATGCTGAGAAAACCATGTTGTTTCCCTTGGTCATCGGTGTGCATCGCTAAGCTTGTGTTGCGCTCGATGGGTTGGAATCCGCCACCATTGAGGACACGCTTGGAGTTAAAGTCGATCATTACCCATGCATTGGCTGCAGATAGCAATTCAACAAGGTTCTCT
>CAIJIZ010000709.1 GCA_903820735.1 uncultured Pirellula sp. | reverse complement strand
TTATGTGGCTTGTGGTGGAGCGATAGGTAGTGTGTTGAGATTTGGGATGGGGCGATGGATTGGAGCTTGGTTCGGAACGATTCCGTCGATGTTTGCTACGGGATTGGTAAACTTGATCGGATCGTTTGTTTTAGGATGGGTGGTAGCGAGTTTTGCGCCGGTGCAGAGGGGGATACCCAACCCGTTGGTGTTATTTTTAGGGGTAGGGCTTTGTGGTGGATTGACGACGTTTTCAACGTTAGCGATGGAGTTGACCGATTTACTTCAAGCGAAACGCTACGGTTGGTCTCTGGCTTATGGCTTGGGGAGTTTAACGCTTGGAGTGCTTAGTTTCCTTGCCGGCGCCGCATTGAGGATAGGAGAACTCAATGCAGATTAAGCATTGGAGTTCAGTCTTTGAATTGAAACTCGAGCATCAGCGGAGTTCGCAATCCATCTATATCAGGGAATCCTGCTTCGATACCGACAATCAATCGACCGTCTCGATAGCTTGCGGTGACCCAACCGTTTGGAGGCATGTCATCTAGGGTGACACCAAGTTCTTTAAAATCGATCCATTGAACAGGTTGGACGTCCATTGGACGAATCTTACCTTCATAAGCTTTGAGTGCTTGTTTTGGGTCCATGATCCAGAATCCTTGGGAATAGGATTCGGCATGATATCCTTTATTGTGATTGATGAGGTCTTTGTATTTCTTGCCTGTTTTTTTGTCGTCGAATTCGTCGTGGCCGTACCAAACATGTCCTACTGAGCGACGCGCGGTGAAGATGACAGCGCTACGGTTTTCTAGTTCGATCCAAGCCGCACCGCGAATGGAAGTAACGTTATCCCAGCCTTTCACCGCGCGGGTCCCGGGGTTAAATGCGATCATAGGGATAGCTTGTTGGGATTGGCCAGGTGGGACATCGAGGCCGAAGTTGACGGCGTACAGACTTGGCCCTGCGGATGTTTTGTGAGACCCTGGTGTTCCGCAAAGTCCAACGAGGTAGTCAGCGGCAATTCCTTTAGGTGGTCTGCACATGTACCCGGCTACTTTGTTGTGATGGTAGGGTTCTTGAAGTTCTGGAATGGGATGACCTGTTAATTTGTTGCATCCAAAAACCTTTCCGTCGTGATCCACGAAAACTTGGCTTGGGAAGTCTTCTCCGCTGACGGCGTAAAAGGGTTTGAAGGTAAAAAACAGGCCTTTTTCGGTCTCTAGGAATCCGTATTGATGAATACCGCTTTTATCGACGAGATTCGTGGGGGCTGGGATTTTGCGCCATTCAATCAGTTTAGCTCTTGGGACTTCCGACGCCTTGCGAGTGATACGGGGTTCAGGGGGGAGGAGCACGCCATAGGTCAAGTATTCCTTTTGGTGCCCTTTCATGTAGATGTGTTTTCCATCGATAGATTGCTCATGAGTCCCATAGCTACCGGAAAAGGACTTGCGCATTTGCCCAGATGGTGGTGCCCAAACCCCACGAAATGCATTTCGAAAATCAGCCGTCGTTAGGACTTTATTGGCTTTTGAGGGGGCTTGTTTTTCGTCTGTACTCTCTGATTTTGGTGATGTGGGAGGGGCGGTTTGAAATGGTGCGGCCGTATTCAATCCGGTGAACGGAGAGCAGGTTAACAAGATGCAAAAGCAAAGGTTGCTGAGCAACCGTAGTGGAAGTCCAGGATGTATCGCCACGTAGTCTCCAAACGTTGCAAAAGTTCGTCAGGAATAGATCGTCGAACCCACGGGCGGAATGGTACTGATTCGACGCTTTAACACTCTATCACATAGTACCGCATAGGGCTTGAGAATTGCAGTGGTACTTGCGCTCGATTCTCGTCGGAAAGCCGAGATGTTTCGGTAATTGACCGCATTCGTACACACAGTGGTAAGTAGCTCAAAGTTGGCAGAGTGTAGAAGTTGGGGGAAGTTTTCAAGTAGAATACAGCCATCGGTGAGTCTGCCATGGAATCAACGCTTTAAGCGAACCTTGGGGTGATCTAGTGTGACGAGTCTAGGTGAGCTTATTAGAACCGTTCTAAACAAAACGGAATCCGCAAGTGGACGCTTTGGTATTTGGCATATCACCGATGACTTCGGGATCAAAGGGTTTGCATGTACCGGCTCCGCGACCGAGAGGCGGCGATTCTCACGCCTTTATCTTCAATCCAACACGACTCGACGTCGTTTTCAGATTAGCTGTGCACAATTTCGCTGTGCAGGATTTCGCCAGGCTCGATCGGCAAGCGATCGGTTGCTTGAACTCAGCAAAACCTTTGGGTTGAGTATTCTGTCGGAATCAAGCATGGATAGTTCTCTTGCGCCACTGATATTGCGAGTGCCGAGATTTGTTGCTTTAGGGATCGATCTTTCTGAGTCTGAAGATGAGCTGTTGCGGGGTTTACCAAAGGACAGGAGGCGATTGATCAATCGCTTTTCGTCGAGTTCGTTTCGCGCGAAGATCGATCGTGGTGAATCCTTTGCGAGGGAATTTCATGACCGCTATCACGCTCCCTCGATGCGCAGTTCGCATGGTGAGGAGGCGAGTATTGACTCAACGCAAGAGATTCGTAGGATTCTAAGAAACCCGAATGCCGAGATGATCCGATT
>CAIJIZ010000708.1 GCA_903820735.1 uncultured Pirellula sp. | reverse complement strand
CCAGATCACAGATCCGGAGCGTACGATAGAAGTCGCATATCCAGAAGCGAAACACGCAGTGGTTGAAGCTTCGGCGATCGTAGCGTCACCCGTGACACCGTAGCTTACAAGCTCCGGGACCGTGACACGATCCAGCGCGTGTTTGAATCTCTCGCAAGTCGATTCATCGAGCCACAGCCATGGGTGATTCTCTCGGTTGATCGTTCGATCGATTAAGCCACCGAGACTTGTCGATGCGTCAGCGGGATTCGGATGGTTGACTGATGGCTGTTCAAGCCATTGGATGCAGGGAGTTGGTTGGACGCAGGGGGTTGAAGATAAATTCTGCCAAGCGATCAAGTAGACGCGCGGTCGTCGGTTAGGCCAACGGAGTTCGCTCGGGCACTTATGGATCCAGGTCATTTCGAAATGGGAGTCCGCAAGCGTACCTTGGATGCGTGCTGCGGTTCGCGAAGATTCGAAGCCAACGACGTTTTCGAGTACAAGATACTTTGGACGAATACGGGCAGCTTGGTTGATCAAATGGAAGAGTGCGAGGGTTCTCGGGTCGTCGAGGTCTTTTTGGAGACCTTTGCGAGTGAAGGGAGTGCAGGGGGGGCTTAACCACCAAAGGTCAGCTTGGAAGCCATCGAGCAACTCGGTTTTGATCGATGCGAGTTCGCAAGTTTTGAAGGGACTTGAAAAGTTCGCTTGGTAGACACGTTGAGCATCGCGATCGATATCGAAAGCGCAGAGAATGTCCAGCCAAGGGCAGGCGGCGTGCAAGCCGCCGATACCGGCGAAGAACTCAAGCGTTTTCACGGCTTGGGTTTTTCGCGGTTTGGGTTCTCGCGGCAAGCAGATTGATGTTCAAGGATGCTGGCAACCAGAGCGGTCCAACCGGTTTGATGGTTGGCTCCCAATCCTCGACCGTCATCACCGTGAAAGTACTCGTAAAACAGAACGAGATTTTTCCAGTTCGGGTCGTCGATGAATCGTTGATCTTGTCCGTGGCAAGGTCGACGGCCTTGGGCATCTTTTAGGAAGAGTTGCACTAAGCGTCGTTCGATTTCGTCAGCGATTTGTTTTAGGTTCATGTGATTGCCTGAACCCGTAGGGCATTCCATGGTGAACGAATCCCCGTAGTACTCGTGGTAGGAACGAAGGGATTCGACGATGAGATAATTCAGAGGGAACCACACTGGGCCGCGCCAGTTGCTGTTGCCTCCGAACATCCCGGAGTTGCTCTCTCCCGGGACATATCCGACGGAATTCGTTCCACCTGCGTGTTCGAACACAAAGGGCTTTTCGAGGTGGGCAGCCGAGAGGGATCGTATGCCGTAGGGACAGAGGAATTCGGATTCATCGAGCATATAGGTCAGCAGACGTCTGAGCCGCTCGGTCGAGGGGATAGCCAAGAGTCGCATCCCACTCTTGGATTCCGGGTTGGTCGGATCTCCGCCAGACTTGCGTTCCAGGTACATCATGTAGTCTGACATTTGAGACTTGTTTTTGAGGAACCAGTCCATGCGGCTTTTGAAGCCTGGCAGATTGTCGATCACCGAGTCGTAGAGGATGACATTCGAGCATAACGGGATCAGTCCAACTAGGGAGCGGACTTTCAGTGCGGTGCTTTTTCCGTCGCGGTAGAGGTGATCGTAGTAGAAGCCGTCGGTCTCCTCCCAGAGGCCGGTTCCGTGCAGTGAGTTCATGGCTTCGGAAATTGCGACATAATGCTCGAAGAACTTGCTTGCCATATCCGAGTAAGCTTGACTTCCGTCGGCGAGTTCCAGAGCCATCTGCAGCATGCAGCCGCAGTAGAAAGCCATCCAAGCGGTCGCGTCGGCTTGGTCAAGTATTCCGCCACCTGGCAGTGGAGCGCTGCGGTCGAAGACTCCGATGTTATCGAGCCCCAGGAAACCGCCGCTGAAGACGTGTTGTCCGCGTGTGTCTTTCCGGTTGACCCACCACGTGAAGTTGATCAAGAGTTTTTGGAAAGTTCTTGCGAGGAATTCT
>CAIJIZ010000707.1 GCA_903820735.1 uncultured Pirellula sp. | reverse complement strand
TGGAGAAGGGGAGCCAAGCGGAGATCAAAGGCATTAGGCATTAGGCATTAGGCATTAGGTTCGGGCGAATAGCTAACAGCTATTGCCGGTGGGTTCCGCGGTCGGTCGTTGACCGGGCGGATGAACTGGTGGTGGTTAGGTTGTTGAACTGGTATAAGACGTCAGGGGCCGACCGCTTCACCGCACCCTACGCTTTTCTCACCCACGTTCCTTGATCGCTTTTCTAGGGGCTGGCAAAGGGGAGCTTAGAGGTTTTGTTTTTGATGTACTGGAAACAGATGCATAGCGGATTGTTTTAGCAAACAATGACCGTGAACGATGTCAGCACCCCGTTGCTTGCGCTAAGTAGTCTCAACGGGGCTATGGATTTGAGGGGTTTGATTCGAAGGTCTTGGGCTCTGTTGGTTTGAGTTGATCTTTGGTTAGTGCATCAGCGCGATCACGAAAGCGACGAGACCTCGCAGGGACCAAGCAACGGTTCGGATCCAGTTCGAGTTGACGAGACGTTGTTGAGCTGTTGGATTGGGTTGCTTCAAGAGCTGATCGTGCAATGGCATTTGGATCATGGCGGTGCTGATCCAGATGAACAGCAAGAGCACGATTCCAAGGGCAGGTAAGATCCACGTTTTGGAGTCGATGCCATTGAGCCATAAATTTACGAAGAGCAAGGCTGCGGCGAGTGCACCTTCGATGAGCATCATGGGTCCGACGATCCAGAAGATACGATCGCAGTGTTGCCGTTCGGCTTGGACTGCCCGTTCTGGATGTGGGTCGACAAAAGCCATCGAAGGGTAGTGGACTCGTTGGATCGTCCAGATCAATCCTACGAGGTACCAAGTCACGGCGAGGTGCAGAAGCGTCAGGATGGGAAGAGAGTCTGTTAAGAGTTTGGTCAGATCCCAAAAACTGGTTGTCATGGAGGAATTTCTTTTAGATGTACGAGCGTTTGAGGAGTTCAGCGACCGCAGGAGTCAGTTGTTCGCGGCGTCGGATTGCGTCGAAGCGGCTGAGTAGATCATCGGGTTTTGCGCGGGCTTTCTCGGCCCCTTGCAGGTCGCTGACGATGTTTCCTTGATGCATCATCACGATACGGTCACCGAGATTGACGGCTTGTTGCATCGAGTGGGTAACCATCAACGCAGTTAGTTTGTCTTTTGCGATGATCTCATCTGTAACGCGGATGACTTGATCGGCTGATCGAGGGTCGAGGGCGGCGGTATGTTCATCGAGAAGGAGCAAGTCGGGTTTATTCCAAGTTGCCATCAGGAGCGTGATCGCTTGGCGTTGTCCGCCGGAGAGATTGCCGATGGGGGAATCGAGACGGTCTTCCAATCCCATTTTCAAGGAACTGAGGCGTTCGGCTATCTCGGTGCGCAGGGACCGGTTGAGAGACCAGCCGAGTCCTCTCGATTTTCCACGTCGGCTAGCGACGGCAATATTTTCGGCTACGCTCATGGTTGGAGCGGTACCGGAAAAAGGGTTTTGGAAGACACGACCGATACGTTGCGCTCTTTGGTGTTCGCTCTGATGAGTAATATCGACCCCACCGAGTTCAATCTTTCCTTGATCGACTAAAAACACACCTGCGATGGCGTTGAGCAGAGTCGATTTTCCCGAGCCGTTGGTTCCGATGATATTCACAAAGGAGCTTGGTTCGATCGCCAGCGTGACGCCGCGCAGCGAACGGACTTCGTTGGGAGTACCAGCGAAAAAAGTTTTGCGTACATCGGTCGCGATGAGCATGGGAGGAAACCTATTTCTTTTCGTCGGTGGCTGAAGCGAGTTTCGACGTTGAGGTGGCTTGAAGCCACTTCGGAGCTGTTAGTGCGATGAAGACGAAGAAGGCGGTGATGAGTTTTAAGTCATTTGGATTCAGTCCGCATCGCAAGGCGATAGCGATCATCATCCGGAAGAGGATCGAACCGATAATTGTGCCAGCGATGAGGACTCCAAATTTCGGCGAACCGGATCCGACGAGCGACTCCCCGATGATGACACTCGCTAGTCCCCAGACCACCATGCCGATACCCATTTGAACGTCTGCAAACTCTTGGTATTGAGCCAGGAGGGAGCCCGAGAGAGCGATCAAGCCGTTGGCTAGTGCGAGTCCAAAGATCAGTAGCCGCTCGTCGCTTGCCGATAGGGCTCGGATCATTTGCGGATTGTCACCAGCGGCTCGCATCGCGGTTCCTAGGTTCGTCTGTAGGAAAACGAAGAGGCCGAAACCGATCGCGATGACGAGGCAGAGCATGAACAACAGGACCGCGATGTCTTGGGTCCCCACCGTCCAACCGAACAGATCATGTCTGGGAGAATCACCAAGGAGGGTGCCTAGCATTTGCGTCCAGGATTTGGGGAGGGTTTGGGGTTCACTCAGGGAGACGTTGCTACGTCCGAGTACATGTAGGTTGACTGAATACAGGGCGGTCATGACTAGGATGCCGCTAAGCAATCCGTTGATTTTAAATTTGGTATGCAGGACTCCCGTTGTGGTTCCTGCAAGCATTCCCGATGCGAAACCACCAAGAGTTGCGAGGGTGGGGTTGCAGCCTTGAACGAGGAGCGTGGTCGTGACAGCAGCACCGAGGGCGAAGGAGCCATCGGCGGTGATGTCGGGGAAGTGGAAGATGCGGAAGCTGATGTAGACACCGATTGCCAGGATGGCAAAAACAAGTCCAAAGTTCAGAGCGCTGATGAGGAGTACCATCGGATTTACCTTGATTCGTTTCGTTGGGCAGCTTGGTCATCCGGGATTCTCGGAATCGCTGTGTTGCTGTGTATAGCCGGTGCGCACCAGCATCTGCCTCGCATCAATTCGGTTTCGCCGATCCCTTCGATAGGTCGATCATCGGCGAGCAAGTGCAGCACTTGGATTGGTGCATTGTGTTGAAAGAGTTCGTGGAGGACATCGCGAAGTGGATTCAAAGATTTTGAGAGAGGGCGATAGGGAAATACGGCTGCGTGGAAATGGCCTGCGATAGGGTTACGATCCGTCAGAGGGCGAAGGAAAGGCTGGAACGGGGAGTGAGGATCTTTGGAGGCTAACCCTACGATCAGTACCACTTTCTTCTCGTACGATTGTTCGCTAGTGAAGGAAATCCAATTGCGGATTTCAGGGTGGGACCACAATGAGTCTTTGCGAGGTTCATTGGGGGATCGGATCAAGGAGGCACCGACAACCGAGTCGGCTTCGGCGATGATCGCAAACGCTGCGGAATCGCATTGGAGTTGTTCGAGTCCTTGAGCGGCGAGTTCCGACAATCGAATCGAACGCCGTTCGCTTCTGCCGGCTTCGAAGCGAACGAGGTGGGAGTATTGGCCTTGTCCAAATAATCCGTAATCGAGCAGTAGCTCCGGGATGAGTTGTTCGTGAGCGATCAGGAAATCGGGAGCTGCGGTAGGTGACGGTGGTTGTTCGATGCAGGTTCCGCATAGGCCGAGAACTTCGCCGAGTTGTCGCGAGGAGTCGTCGGTGTGGGACTGATCTTGAAGAGCGCCGAGCCCGAGGCACAACGAGTTGTGATCGACACGGACGGGGGTGATCGCGTTAGGTTGAGTGCTCGGGTTCTCCAAGTGGTTTGGGTCGCCGATTCGAGTGCAGTGCAGTACCGCACCTTCGTTGAGCGTGTCGATTGCGAATTGAACTCCTTGTTTATCGACGAAGAGGTTGTCGTTTGGGTCTTGGGTAGCTGTATTCGTGGCGCTTGGGGTGCTTTGAGGTGAGGCTGAGTTTGGGGTATCCAGAAGGATGTTAGTAAGCCGCATTAACTGGAAGATCGACAGGACGTTTTCGTTTGGGTTTTGTACGACAAGTCTTCCGCCGACGCTTGCTAGTTTGCGTCGGTACTTCAGCAGCAAGCTGATACCAGCCGAGCTGATGTAAGGGACTTGGCTCATGTCGAGATCGATGCGGTGTTCACCTTGATGGATTGCGGCATCGATTGCATTTCCGACGTAATCGGCCCAGGTCGCATCGAGTCGTCCGTTGAGAGCCAGGACGGTTCCGTTTGATTCATGTCGAGATTGGATGATCATGGCTGGTGTGCGATTGGGGCTGATGAACAACGCATTGGTTGGTAGTGAGGCGATAGCCAGTGGTTACTTGGCTGGCATCAAATGGGCTGGTATCGAAGTTTCTTTTTCAGTGATCCAGCCGTTGGCTTTTTGTCGGATTTCTGGGGTGAGGGTCCAGCGTTCTTTGAGTTTTCCGAGGGCGACTTCGTTGAAGAGCAGGATTTCATCGGTGCGATTTTCCACTGGGACATCGGCGGGATTTTTTCCATCGAGGATATCGGCGGCTAGATCACCGAGGTTGCGTCCAATACTGACGTAGTCGGCACCGAGGTCGAGTGTACTGCCTTGCAGAACAGCGGAGGGTAGTGAGCAGAAGACAGGGATACCGGCGTTGTTGGCGGCTCGGATGACGGTGCCGCTGGCAGCCGAGACCGTGATGTCGCCGCTGATCCAGATCGCGTCGACTCCGCGCGAGATCACCGAGTTGATCGATTCTTGAACGGCCGCAGAGTTTTCGGCGCTTCCTTCGATCAATTCCAGTGAGAGTGAGGGGCATAGTTCTTGAGCGAGTTTAGTTTGGGCGAAGGAGTTTGATTCAGCGGGGTTCCATACCAGTCCGATTCGTCGTGTTTCGGGGCGCATTGTCTTGATCGTTCGCAGCATCGGTTCGACAGGCTGCATACTTCCGAACCCGGTCATATAGGGTGGGTGTTTGGAGTGGTCAGCCGAATCGATGCCGACACCAGCAGCATAAGGGTCGGTAACGAGTCCGAAGACGTGAGGTGTTTGGCTTGCGGAGCGGTTCGCGGTGGCAACGGTTTGCAGGGACGGGGTGCTGAGGGTAATGATCAGATCAAAGGCACCTGAGACCGCTTCTTTGGCGATCGCGTTTGCGGTACCGATATCCCCTTCGGCATTGAGGATTCGGAGGTTGACGTTCTTGCCGTCGGAGTAGCCTCGAGATTGCAGTTTTTCCAGAAGGCCGATTCGGCCGTCATCCATCGCTTTAATGGAAGCATGTTGGATGATCGCGATCCGCTTGATGGAGTTTTCCGGAGAGTTTCCGGATCTTTTTCGGGATTTCAAGTCGAGCAGTAGCAGGATTGCCCCGACGGCGAGCAGGAGTGCTAATCCGAAACGAAGGCGTTTGATGCCATCGACAAAAGCGTTCCACATCAACAGGAACTCCGATAGGAAAATTGGCGGTGTTTGCAATTACGTGCTAAACGATGGAACTAATGGGAAGAGTAGTCTAGCAGGTTGGGGTTGTAGCACGAAGTCGGTAAGCTCTTAGAGGGAAATAATGCAGAAGATCACATTGCTTCCAATCATGGATTTCGTGATTTTTTACTTTTCACATCGCGTTCGATTGGATTTGCTACAGCGGATTTTCCAGGTTGGAGATCGTAGCGGCTATCGAAAATGACTTCTTCCGTACCGTCCCAGTCGTCGCTCAATTGTTGGGAAGAATTTATGTCGCGCATGGGTTTGGCATAACAGAGGCTTCCGTTATCGAACTGCACGAGTACGGGGACTTGGACGACCGAGCCATTTTCGACGAGAAAGACATAGGGTTTTCCGCTTCGTCGAGTCAAGCATTGCGAAGGTAGAAGAGGTACTTGTCCGAGCGAGTCGATGTGAACTTGCATTTCGTAGATAAGTCCAGGGGTGAAGCCTGCTGTTTGTTCTCCGGAAAGGTTCTGCGGAAAATCTGGGGCGCGTCGAGACTTGTACTCCTCGAAACCTGTTTTTTTTGCGTCTGTCATCAACTCATCGTATTCGGATCGCGTTTGGTTGAAGAGATCGATTTCGACGGCTAGGGTTCGATCGCCGACTCTGGCCACTGGGCTAATGCGAGTCAGCTTTGATTCAATCCAAGGCGATTTGGTTGCGTTTGTATTTCTTATTTTTGCAACCATTCCTTCTTTCACATAAGGAGCAAACATGTCCGGAACATTCATCGTAATGGTCACGGTATCGAGTTTTGCTATGGTAACAATGGGAGTGGCATTTGGAATGACGGACGCATTAGCGACAAAGGTACCGGGGTCGACGGATCGAGAGACGATGACGCCATCGATGGGTGATCGGATCGGCGTCGTAGTTGACGATCCAGGTTCCCGTATTTCAGCTATCGTTTGCTCGCGATCAACCTCGTCGCCGAGATCTGGTTCGATACGTTCAATTGTGCCTGCGGTATCAGCATAAATTTGGACTAGGTAATAGGGGGCAACTTCTGCAGGTTGAGAAACGACAACAATTTGATTGGTATCTCGGACAGGATGCACGGTGCGAAGTTGTAGAGGGGATGATTGCGCGGCAGGGTTGCCGTTCAGTTCGGACTGGTCGTTGGGATTTCTATGGCTGGCAGTAGGGTCTGCGTAGAGTCGATCGGGAATGAATCGTTGCCACACTCCTTCAAGTTTTCCCGACCACCACGCAGAAAGAGAGGCGATAGCGATCAGCAGCATTGCCAACAGTTTATCTCGCAAACGGGTAGTCATTGGTTTATTGGATCTTCTGATAGTATGGTGGACTACAACGCATTGAGTTGGCGTTCGGTCGTTTCGTCGTTCATGGGTTTATAGTTATGCAAGAGGAGTGTGTATAAGACAGGAACAAGGAAGAGGGTAAGAAGTGTGGAACTTAAGAGCCCTCCAACGACTGCACGGGCGAGTGGGACATTTGCTTCATTTCCTTTTTCCGTGCCGAGAGCAAGTGGCGTGAGAGCCAGCAGAGTTGCAAGAAACGTCATGAGAATAGGTTTTAGTCGTGTTTTTGCTGCTTCGCCAATTGCTTCTGCTGCGGAGAGATTTGACGCTTCGCGGCGTCGATTTGCAAAATCAACGAGCAGGACACCGTTGTTGACAGCGATTCCGACTAAGAAAATGATTCCCATGAACGATTGCACATTGAGTGTAGTTTCGGAGAGGTAGAGCATCCATACGACCCCGATGAGTCCAAGAGGGACAGTGACCATGATGACTAATGGCCCTACCCAGGATCTGAATAAGGAGACTTGCAAGAGATAGACGAGAATCGCGGACAATACCAGCCCTGCGAGCAGGCTTGAGAACGCTTCGTTCATTCGTTCGAATTCTCCTCGATACTCGATATTCATTCCTTGTGGAAGCTGTAGCTTTGATACGGTTTGCATCACATCATTAGCAAGGTGACCGATATCGACACGCTCCGTATTGACCAGGATATTGGTGACTCGACGCAGACCGGAATGGTGGATTTCCACAGCTCCGTTTTTGCGATTCGTTGAAACCAATGAACCGAGGTTGATGGTTTGTGGTTGTAGCGTACCTGAAACGGGAAGATTCAAAACGTCTTCGAGCGTTCTTTCGGCGTCCTCTGGATACTGGACTCCGACGAAGTACTGGTTTCCAGACTGTGAGTCGATCCAAAAGTTTCGTTGTACAGATACGCTGGAATTCAGTGCCACTACAACTTGTTGGATGACATCCTGTGTTGTCAGTCCGAGCAAAGCACTTTTTTCTCGATCGACTTGTAGCACAAGGTAGGGAGCATCGATGCGTTGTTGAATTCGCACGTCTGCTGCGCCCGGGATTTTTTGGATCTGTTCGCGGATTTGTTTTGCTATTTGAAAGGAATCACTGGACGTACCTCCGCTGAGTTGAATATCCAATGGTACGGATGCTCCGTTATTGAGTGCGGTCGAGATCATGCCGCCGGTATCCCAATCGCATTCCAAATCCTCAAACTCGTTTTGTTTCGCAAACTCCTTTCTAAGTAGTTCCGCGTATTCCTGGGATCGTTTCGAGCGGTGTTGGCTCAATTGGATTCGAATCAAAGCATCTTGTTGCCCAGAATTGGGGGTGTAGGCCGCAGACCAGTCTGGGTTGAGTCCGATTTCGGAGACGATCATTTCGCGATCATGCTCTGGGATTCGATCAGCGATGAATTTTTCCAGCGATTTAACCCGTTGTTCGGTTGCATCAAGTTTAGACGACGAGGGAGCGCGCATTCGGACAGCGATTTGTCCTGAGTCGACTTTAGGGAAGAACTCCTGGCCGATTTTGTCGAGCAAAACAGAGGAAAAACAAAGAAGAATCAACACGAAAACGATCGTTGTCCAACGGTATCGAAGGCTCCATGCTAGGAGTTTTGAATACACCCCTAAGATGGTCTCCAGGACAGCTTGGAACGGTCTCGTCATCCGATCGAGCAGTCGATTGGATCTGTGATCATTTGGCAAGAATCTCGCACAAGCCATCGGAACAAAGGTTCTGGATAAGATGAACGATGTCAGCATTGCAAATCCGACAGCAAGCGTTAAGGGTCGGAAAAGAAAGCCGGCAATACCGGGCATAAATGCGAGGGGTATCAGGACGACGACCGTTGTGCAAGAGGCAACAAGAACTGGGATGAGGACTTCTTTACAACCATCTAGTGCAGCTTGTATCCGGCTCTTGCCGAGTCCAAAATTGCGATGGTTGTTTTCCAGTTCCACGATTGCATCATCGACGAGGGGGCCTATAGCAAGAGCAAGTCCGGCGAGTGTCATCGCGTTGATTGTGTTTCCAGTTGCATACAGTCCGGTGACCGCACCGAGCAGCGATAGCGGAATAGAGAGTACAGCGATGATAGTCATTCTCCAGTCACCCAAGAAGAGTAGGATCATGACTGCAACCAAACAGATACCGACACTTGCCTCGGAGAGCAACGAGGTTAACGCGTGACGTACCGTTTGTGTTTGGTCCATGACGAGGCCCAAGGTAGTTCCTTCTGGAAGTTTTTCTTGCATCTTCGGTATGCTCTTTTGGACTTCGTCGACTACACGAAGTGAGCTTGCACCACGTTGACGGTAAATCGGTACGAAGACTTCGTTTTCGCCATCGATTCGCACGCGAGACGTTTGGATCAGTGCCGCATCCTGGGCGTGGCCGATGTCAGAGAGCCTGATTTGTTTACCGGGTCGGAATGAAAGGGGTAGGTCATTGAGATCCTCGACGCTTTCCACCATGGAGTTACTGTCGAGGAGAAGTTGTTGGTCACCGAAATAAGCTGTGCCTGGAGATGTCATAAAGTTGCTACTTTGAAGCGTCTTTACCACGTCCACGGGGGCCAGACCTCGCGATTCCATCTTGGACTGCTCGAGATAGATCATGACGCTACGATCTAAGCCGCCAACGACGACGGGAGCGATACATCCAGGTACTGCTCCGAGCATGTTACGCACATCGATCCGTGCGAGATCTTTCTGTTTCGCATCATCCATATTTCGATTTTCGACGGTCAGAATACCGATAGGCAGAGTGCCTGTGGCATCGAAGGGTAAGGCGACTGGCGGAAGTGTGTTTGGAGGGAGGTTTGGCAAAGCACCGAGTGCGAGTGAATTGGTAAGTGTCAGTGCTTCGTTTGGATCGATATCATCTCGGAAGTAAACCTTAACGACACTCACTCCGGGCACGGAGCGGGATTCTACCTCGCGGGCTCCGGGGGCTTGGTTTACCCATCGTTCGATTCGATTCGTGATGGTTTTTTCAATCGATTCGGCGGGCATGCCGGGGAAGTAGGTCAGCACTTGAACTGCTGGAGCTTTGAAGACGGGTAGGATGTCGATTGGTATCCTTGTCAAACTAAGAATGCCCAGCACAACCAGGAGCAGCATCAACGATGCAACAAGGTAAGGATTTCGAATCGATAAGCGAATCAACCACATTCGAATAACCTCGGACGGGGCTTGTTGGGAGTTGCGTTAGCGAAAGCGAAAGGAAAGGCCTGTGCCAGCAAAGAAACTATCATCGGATTCGCGCAGATTGTTGCCGATCCTTGCGTCCCATTGAATGTTCTCGCTCACAAGGAATAGAATACCAGTGTTGAAAAAATGGACAGGCAACGCTGAGGTAGCTTGATGTGGGAACGATGCATACCACTCGCTGTATACACTTGCTTTTTGTCCAATTCCACGCTTGAGGTAGCAAGACTGATACGTCGCGAGATAGGATTCGGTCGATTCTTCGTCGATCTCAGAGAACATTTGTGTACTTGCTCCTAGCGTCCAGTTCTCGCAGAATCCCCAACTGTAGCTTAGTGCTGCACCTGATCGAACGACTCCATCCGTAGCCCATGTGCTACCGCTGGGAACGGAGATTACGGGGATGAGTGCCGACTCTGGAAAAATTCCTTGTTGATTGGTCAACGCCAAGGAGACGCCGAGTTGCGTATCGGAGGCTCCGATGTACGCGTTGCCGAGTTCTTCTTGGCTCAAGAATGCTTGACTGATTCGAAATTCAAGCCAGTCCGCGAACAATCCCCAACGCAATTGCGTTTCGGGAAGTTGATGACTGACTACAGGAGATTGGCCCTGTAGCTTATCCCGAGAGAACAGATAGCCACTTTCGATCTGAAAGACACCTTTGCCTAAGGTTGTGCTGTTGGGTGTGAAGCTTGGACGGTCAGAATTAAGAGAATCATCACCGGAATCGGGTGCTTCGGATCCTCGCCATTGAAAAAGCGTTCGCGCATCGCGCAATTGCCCGTAGGAAGTTGGGGTAAGACTAAGGAGTGACAACCCTAGGCCAATGAGAAGAGTTCCCAGTCGGAATGGTTGAAGAATGATGGCTTCGGAGCTCATTGGCTTATGCACTCATGGGTAGTCAGTGGTTATCCGAAGCGCTACGCAACGAGCGAATCAAGCGACTTCTGAGTGGTTATCGTAATGGCGAGTTGACTACAGCAACCCAGAGCTCCCTTGCCGTTGCATAAAACGCATGGCAGGCGACACAATGCGGAAAACCTGCAAAGTCCTTCGTAAGAGTTGGCTGAGTTCTGCCTGTGATGGATGAATTGAGATCACCAATGTTAAAATAGGCGGACTTTGCCGCCTAGGGTGAGTTTGATCGATATACCGGTCGCGATGGTCGATTCATAAAGGAGTGGGGGGAAGTATCAAGGCGCACACTTTTATCAGGAAGAGACCAGATGACAGGAATCGTTCTTCAAAACGCTTGCATTTGGGGCTTCGTCGCAAGCCATTGGCGTGGGCTTTGGTTGCAGGCGATGCGATTGATGTTCTTGATTATGTTCTGGGAAGGTGTTGCGGGACGTGGTGATTCGCAAGTTGCGGCACCACCTTATGAGGTAATTGCAGAGCGGTATTCCACGGCTCCCTCGGTTCTTGATTTTGCACCTGTTGGATATGTCGCGACTGAGTCAAATATGGCTTTGCCGTACCCGGCTGGCGAGGAGTTTACTAGCAAGTCCAACGACGAGACTGAGGACGCATTAGCGAATCGTATTAAGCAGGTGGAGCAGGATTTGGCGAAGCATTTAGAGAGTGAGAAAAAGAAAAAAGAGGAAGACAAGAAGAAGCCCTTGATCAAGCCTCGGGGGAGATTGCATTCCGATGCCAATTGGTTTCATCAGAGTGGCAATAATCGACTACAGATTAACGATATCGATGACGGTGTTTACGCACGTCGTGCTCGCTTGGGATTTGATGGCTCGTTTATGGAGAGTACAGAAGTACGATTGGATTACGAGATGGGGGCTCCGGGGCATCCGAGTTTGTTTGATGCTTATGGGAACCTGCTACATGTCCCGTTTTTCGGAACGATGCGGATGGGGCAATTTCGGGAGCCATTCAGTCTTGAGGCGCAAACGAGCTCAAACTTCTATACGTTTATGGAGCGAGCATACAACACGAGCTTTGATCCATCGCGCAACTGGGGAGTGATGTTCTATAACCACAACAGTGCTGAAACTCTAACTTGGGCTGTAGGGGCTTTCCGCGATCAAACCAACTTTTTTGGTGCGGATGTAACCGATTCTGGGGGAAGGGCGTTTACGGGGCGCATGACTTGGCTGGCTCATTATAGCGAAGAGAACGATGGAGACGATTTTTGGGAGATCGGCTCGAGTTATAGTTATCGAGATCCCAAGAACGATCGTGTGAATTATCCAGTCAAACCATTAAATTTTTTGTTGGAGACGGGGCGTAATAGCAATGACACGTTCAACGTACCCAATATTTTGCAATTAGAGAATCGGAATGCGGAATCCGTACAGCTTTATGGACTGGAGACTACAAGGACGCTTGGGGCATTGAATCTGCAAGCTGAGTACATCGCACTGGTAATGGACCTACCTGGTGCGAGTTATTACTCACATGGCAGTTACGCTCAAGCGAGTTACTTTCTGACCGGTGAGCATCGACGATGGAACCGAAGTTTAGGGACGTTTGCACCGACTAAGGTCAGTAACCCTTTTTTGACTCGTCAAGGCAAGGGCTTTCAAGGCACGGGGGCTTGGGAGATCGCATTGCGATGGTGCGACATCAATATTCAGGGGACGCCTGGGGGGAATGCGATTCTCGGTTACTCCAGCGCGACGACTGCTGGGTTGAATTGGTATTTGAACGAGAATGTTCGAATGATGTTTAATGCGTCGCCGATCCAGCTTCATAGCCAATCGTTGGTGGGAGCGATCAATGTTTTTAATATGCGTGTTGATATGCACTTCTAGGTGCGATCTTCGGCTCCATGAGCCCGCTCAACGTTGGCTTGACTGCAAGGTGTCTTTAGACGCATGGCGAGAGCACTAGCCGGTGGTGGTGTCGAGCTAAAGTGTCGCAAGGGAGAATGGGGGCACATTTGCCGAGCTGAAACGATGACTTGGGCCGAAAAACCTTGGAATTTCATGGTTGGACGCGTCTAGGTGGCAATGGCCGTTTTCGAGAATCTCAATCCAAGATACACTTAAGCACCGCGTAGGCTTGGGCTGGGGACCTCGCGGATGGATTCTAAACCCGGCCTTTCATCGATTGAACAGAGCATTTTCCCCAAACTTACGGGAGCCTATAGAAACGTGACGACTCAATACCTCGCAGCTAAAGCCGGACAAATCACCCCTGAGATGGAGTTTGTCGCCCAAAGAGAGAACCTCACTGCCGAAGTGATCCGGGACGAAGTCGCTGCAGGTCGGATGGTTATTCCTGCGAACCGCGTCCACCTGGAAGGCGCCCTTGAGCCGATGGCCATCGGCATAGCTGCAAAGTGCAAGATCAACGCCAACATCGGGAACTCGGCGGTAACGAGCGACGTTCAAGAAGAACTTGAGAAGTTGCACGTCTCGGTACACTACGGTGCGGATACGGTGATGGATTTGTCGACCGGCAAAGATATCGACAATATCCGCAAAGCGATCATCGGTGCTTCGCCGGTTCCGATCGGAACGGTACCGATCTATCAGATGCTTGAGGAACTCGGTGGCAACATCGAAGACATGAGAGCACAACACTTCCTGGACATGGTCGAGCATCAAGCCAAGCAAGGGGTCGATTATATGACGATCCACTGCGGAGTGTTGCTTGAGCATCTCCATTTGACCACTTCGCGAGTGACTGGAATCGTTTCTCGCGGTGGTTCGTTGATTGCCAAGTGGATGATGGCGCATCGCAAGCAGAACCCACTCTACGAAGCGTTCGATGACTTGTGCGATATCATGAAGCAATACGATGTGACTTGGAGTCTCGGAGACGGACTGCGACCTGGATCGATCGCCGATGCGAGCGATGCTGCTCAGTTCGCGGAACTCGATGTTCTTGGCAAGCTTTGCAAGCGAAGCTGGGAAAAGGGTACTCAGGTGATGGTTGAGGGGCCTGGTCACATTCCGATGGACCAGATCGACATGAACATCAAGAAGCAGATTGAGGTTTGCCACGGAGCGCCGTTCTACGTGCTCGGTCCATTGGTCACCGATATTGCACCTGGATACGATCACATCACCAGTGCGATTGGCGCTGCGATGGCGGGGTGGAGCGGAGCAGCGATGCTTTGCTATGTCACACCAAAGGAGCACCTTGGTCTGCCGAACCGCGAGGATGTCAAGCAAGGGGTTATCGCGTACAAGATCGCTGCCCATTCGGCGGACGTCGCGCGAAAGCGGCCTGGGGCACAGGATCGAGATGACGCACTGTCCCGAGCAAGGTTCGCTTTCGACTGGAAAGAGCAATTCCGCCTCTCGCTCGATCCGCAGACAGCCCAAGCTTATCACGACGAGACACTCCCTCAGGATACGTTCAAGAGTGCACACTTCTGCAGTATGTGTGGTCCGAAGTATTGCTCGATGCGAATCACCGAAGACATTCGGAAGATGGCAAGCGAGCAATCCTTGCCAACCTCAGATAGTTCCGATGTGAGTACTCCAACCTTGGTGGAATTGAAGAACTAACTTTTCTTATCGGAATCTGCAAATGGCCAATCCGCTCAGTCCAATGGATCGCAATACGTCGAAGTCCCCGGCGAAGTCTGATCGACGTGGTAGTAGAGAATTGTCCATCGGCCAGTACTTGATCAGCCGCCTGTTAGACTATGGGATTAACGATTGCTTCGGTATTCCCGGTGATTACGTGTTGCGGTTTTACAGTCTGCTCGAAGAGAGTCCGGTGAGAGTGGTCGGTTGTACGAGGGAAGATTGCGCAGGCTTTGCCGCAGATGCTTACGCCCGCATTCATGGAATGGGGGCTTTGTGCGTCACATACTGCGTTGGTGGACTATCGGTGTGCAACAGCGTCGCGGGCGCGTTCGCAGAGAAGTCACCGGTGGTAGTCCTGACTGGCTCACCCGGCCTGAAAGAGCGGATCAATAACCCGTTGTTGCATCACAAAGTACGAGACTTCAGCACCCAGTTGGAGGTCTTTGAAAAGTTGTGTATCGCGGCGACGGAATTAAACGACCCGATGACCGCCTTTCGCGAAATCGACCGTGTCCTAGATGCATGTTACCGGTACAAGCGACCTGTATACATAGACATCCCACGCGATATGGTCGACGTCGTGCCAACGGTGACTCATGCTTATCGTAGCCCCGACCATAACGCCGATGCTCACGCATTGGACGAG
>CAIJIZ010000706.1 GCA_903820735.1 uncultured Pirellula sp. | reverse complement strand
TACGGACGAATGCGATCGAGATTCCAAACTTCGATTTTCATCGGAGAGCCTTTCCAGGGGAGAAACGAAACGGAAAGGGTTCAGTCGATGTGTGTTTGTTTGGGTGTTTAGCTTGGTTTTGTTGGATCGTTCGGTGGGTTGATTGCGTGGAATTTAAGATTCCCACGCACAAAACAAACTCTCTCTAATTTGGTGACCGTTCCCACGCCGAAAAAACCCTGGAAAAACGTGGGTAGGACCCATTCGAGAGCTTGCGATGAGTGCCAGTTTGGCACTTCGCGCCTGAGGCCCATAAAGGGCCCTCACACGCGGTGTGTTGTATTGTTGGCCTTCGACAACGATCACGCAAGTGCATCGCGTCTATTGGGCCAAATTTTGCGTCAGGTTTGATGCGGTGGTTGTGATGTTGGTAGCGATGCTTCGATGCGATGATCGATGATCATCCACTCTCGGCCTTCCCTCACTTCACCTTTCACCCCTGGGGTCTCATGAGCACACAGGCTGCCTCGCGTGTGCGTACGTGCATGTGTATGTATATGGGTGTATTAAGATAGATATATATATTATATATAGGTATAGCGCGACCCAGGTGAAAAAATAAGTAAGTTCCGCCAATGAAATCGTTGGGTGTTTCGTCGGTTCGTTCCCCTCTTTCACTCAAAACATGTCGTTTCCTGGCTCGAACCTCTTTCCACAAATGGGGTAGGAAACAGGGGCTTGCTTCAGACCCAGAAAGCACGGCAGATTGAATCTCTTCGTCGTGTTGGCTTGTCTGCGTTGGTCGAACTTCATCAAGCAGTTACATTCGGATTGTGCTTATTCTCTTGAAGCTGTCATTTGGTATACTGTTCGCTGGGTTATTTTGATCTTGCACTGGGACGTGAGTTTCATAAGCCAATGCGCTACGAGGGTACTCGAAAAGACCATCCGAGTTGCCGATCGAGCTTTTCGGTAAATCAAAGCTACTTGGTGGCAACCGAGAGATTTCCGTTGTTCGGCAGTTTAAGAAAGGCAGGATGACGCAAAAATGAAGATGCCAGAAGCAGAGGTAAGCCTTCGATTGGCGATACATCTTATTGAAAACAATCTAACGATATCTGATGTAGACGTCGCTATCGACGGTGCGCAAGTCAAAACTACAAACACCATTCACTTCGCAATATCAGAATTTCTTGCGACGATTGGTTGGAAGAAGGCAAAGGATGATGCCGTCTGGCAGGGTGAATACCGGCATGAGAAACATGATCGCAAAATCCGAATCCACTCTCGTTCTGGATGTGGTGACGTTGTAGCCACCCTTTCAAATGGGAAGATATTGCGAGTCGAGAGCAAAAAAGGATCGTTGTCGACGAGCAAAAGCTCAAAGGAGTATCCGCTTCTCCGAGAAGCGATGGGACAGATACTGACGTATACTGAAGTCAGTGATAATGACATACTCGCCGTCGTCGTTCCAAGCTCACCCAAATTCAACGAACTAGCCTCGCGATGGCGTGCTGCACCAATGATCGAGAAGATCGGCCTGTTGATACTCACTGTCGATCGCAATAATCAAGTCACCGGGATTCCGAATTCGATTAAGCGGAACAAATAATGGAACATATGTAGCGTTCTAAACTAGACGAGTACCCAGCGGTTATTGTGTGATAGAGGATCAGCGGTACATGGAGCCCAACGATCGCTGCCGATGTGCTTGCCAGATTCCAACGACCAAACGAAAGACAGCGTGCTGAGAAACACCTTCCCGGCACGCTGTTTGATTACAGACGATTGTATTTCAGAGGTGAACGTTCAAGAGACCTGGCATCAATATGCTGATGTCGCCGACTCGGGAGGTACGACACTCCAGTCGAAGCCCAACGGATCGGCTCAAATTTTATGGCGACGAGATGCGAATCAAACGGGCGTCCAGTGGGCTGTCGTTCGCGTTGGTAAGCCGGCCGATCCTGCGTTCCTGGTGAAGGTTCCCAGCGGTGGCATCCCTGGTCGCTCTGGTCTTGCGACCGGTTCCGCCAACTGCGACCTCTTTCAGCTCGACGATTCCGGCACCATTGAGCCGGTCTTGAAACCGAATGGACAAGGCGTTCGCATCATCGCTCGCAACCCGAGCGCTCAGCGGATTCGAGGTCCGATTTCCAACTACGACTACGATGGTAATCGCTCCTGGAATAACGAGCCGCTCGCTACAAAGAACTGTGAAAAATAACACTTACTCCTTTCGTAATAGTTGATAATCACCGGTTCTTTCCAACGAGAAAACCATCCTGACTGTTGAGCCCTTTTCAGCACTGCCTTCAAGTCGAGAAGGCAGACTTAGCGATGAAGGCACCGACGAATCGCTTACCGCAGTCCAATGGTACTTCGAGTGCGCAGCAATCTCACGTTCCAAATTAATTGGAACGGAATTTTTCGTGGGTACTACCTTCGCCGTTCTTTCAATCAAATCAACCTCGACAAATGGGATTTGCTTTGAACTATCCGACTTCGGCTCGGTCAAGTACGATTCGACTTTCGCGATAGAAGATGGGTAGAACTTCATTTCCATAATCGAAAAATGATCAAAGGTCGTGAAATATCGACCCCAATCTCGCCATTTCACACCCTTGACAAAACCATGTGGAGGAAGTCTCTCGATCATCGACTTATCTAGAAACTGTTCCAGGCGTAAGGAGGTTGATTCCTTGCGAAATGCATCATAAATAACTAGAGCCCTATCAGTGTTCCCAGCACCCGACCATTCATCCATCGTCACGATGAATCGTCCACAAGGAGAAACATTTACTGCAAGCGGTTCACTCCCAGGAAGAAGTGTAGTCGTGTGCAGTCTACGCAATCTCGTTCCATCTTCAACCAGTTCGAAAACCGTTATATCCAAGACCTCGCTTGATGACGGAGAGTCGTCGACCTTCCTACGAAGTGCTAACTGTTGCCCGTTTGTACTCCATTGGAACACAAAACCGTCGGCGAAAACTACCAGTGGATTCAAAATCCAAATTGCAAAGACGATAATTGTTTTTTGGATTGGACGCACAAAACGCTTCGATTTAGTCATGAAATCACGCTCCAAATCGCTAGTTCATGTTTGGATCGAATGGGAAGGCGTCTTCGATATTATCTCGGCCGTCGCCATCTGGATCAGAATGCGGTCCAAAAATCACGTGAATGATACCCGACGTAAAGATAGAAACTTCTCCCGGTGTCGGTGATTCGGGAATGTGAAAGAAGACGCCTAGATCAATCGAACCCTCGGCATCACATCGATACAGTTTGTAACAAGTCGAATCGCAAATGTAATTATCTGCGTTATTCGATCCACTGATTTCAACACCGAGTCCATCAAGAACTTCGACGATTTCAACACCATTAAAATCCCCTAAGACAATTGGGGGACCGCTGGGGTCGTTTAGATATGGCGGAACCGGTAGATTCCCATCAGCGTCTTCAAGCGTTGGATCTTGATCGTTGTCACCCTCCAATTCCAGTGTAAATCCACCGCCTGACCCGAACGCAATCCAAACGATCTGCTGATCGGGGTGCTCACAAGCAATATCGGTAATTACTTGGTCAATTCGGTCGTCTGGCTCGCCCCAAAGGACATCAATAATTACAACTTGGCTCTCGATGCCTTCTTGCTCTAAAAGATTAGCAAGTTCCTGTGCGACCACTGGCGATTGGTTGTTAGGCACGCCCGGAAAGGGTCCAAAACCCGAAACAACAACTATGACATCACGGACACCATTCGTAGTCGTTCGGCTAACAAGTAGTAGAGCATCACCTAAATTCGAGATATCATCAGTAAACAGTGTTGGGTCATTATTTGGAATTTGGCTGAGTGCAAATTGTCCATTGACATTTAACATTGAATAAATTTCATAGTTCTGGAAATCGAATCCGTTGCTTCCAAAATTCCCTTGTCCCGTTCCTGGTGATGTTTGAGCGTTCAACTGTGTTGGAGTGAAGCAATACCAAACGGCACAAAGCAGGATTAACACAAACTTCTTTGTAACTAACATTGTGATTTCCGAAACTTAATGGACTGAACATCCGACATTTCTGCGCACTAATGCTACGGCTTCCGAACGCAGTCGTCAAGTTTTTTATTCAGACGTAAGCTTACAAAAACGCGCGAGGGCAAGTCGTAAGCACGCATGCCAGGCTGCAAGGCTTGCTAGCAACTCAAGGTAATAGCATCTACTTTTACGAAGCTTGCCCAGTCCATCTAACATCCAGCGGCCGCCGAGCCGAGCGATATCCGTTTCACTACATCGACCGAATGAGCTTATACATTCGCTGTGGCCGGCCCGTTGTGGCGACGATCGATGTGGCTATATCGCCCTGCTGCTCGAGCGTCGTGATCATTTCCTGAAAAGACTTCGCGTCCATCTTCATCCGCTTGAGCAGCAGACTGTGTGGCAATTGACGCTCAGGCGTTTCCTGAAGCTTTCGAATCAGTCGCAAGCAATCCGCATGGTATGAATTCTCAGCCACGTGGTTGCCGGCCATGAAGAGCATGCGACGCACTTGGTGAGTTAC
>CAIJIZ010000705.1 GCA_903820735.1 uncultured Pirellula sp. | reverse complement strand
TTCGTTTCCTGTCCTCTCCGCTGCAAAACCCTGGTTTTCCCAGGGTTTTTCGCATTTCTGGCCAATTGCTTTGGCTTTCCTGCACGTCCATGCACGTGCATGCTTGCAGGTGCTGCGTCGTCTAGTGCGCTGCCTTGGACCCTGGTGAGTCGTCCAGAGAGTCGTCAGAGTCGCCTCGCAACCCTCGTTTTTCCAGGGAAAATAGGTGCTTTTTGCAGCAGAGATGGTAGGATTCGAACTACCTGAGTGACCTCTTGATACAAAGAGATTTTGAGAACACGCCGAAACAACGTATCATACTGATCCAATCAAAGCGGTGAACTCGGCTTAGCGAAGGACGGACGCTTCAACGAGATGAATGTTTCGCGGAAAAATCCACTCCATCTCAGCACTCTGCTGATTGTTGCCGGGACTGCATTTGCGCTGCTGCTGATCGTAATCCCTGGTGAGATTGACGATCGCTACTATGCTCGCGACTTTCAACAGCAATCGCATGGTTGGCCATGGGTTCACTTGCACCGTTTCGTTCCCAAGCCAAATTCAGATGGGGAGGGACGCGAGCAACTCCAACAACGCTTGGAATCGTATCGAAAGCATGGTAATCCTCTACTTTTGATACCGATTCCTGGCGGCCGCTATTGGACCAAATTCGAAAACTGGACGTTTTGGAAAGGGATGCTTGCTCCGAACTGGATGGGTTGTCTGTTCAACGCGCTGGCCTGTACAGCAATCCTGTTGGCAGTCGGTTTCCTCGTCGAGCACAGGCGAAGGAAACGAAATTCATTTTGGCAAGTCTCGCTACCAGAACTGCTTGGCCTCTTCGTTGCCGTGGCCGTCATCGTTACCTTAGTGACCGAATCGGTCAAACAAATCCAACGCGAAGCGAAAGCTCGTGAGTTGCTGGTCGAGCCACAAGCATCTCGCTTCGAGTTCATCGACGCGGCACCAGCGTGGTTAAGGAAACTGACAGACAATAGTCGATTCCTTCAAGTTCGCGTAGCAGGAACTGAACCGGTACCGCTGGGGTGGCGTGTGCAGGAAGTCCAATTCGCCGATCAAGGCCTAGGATGGTTTAAGAACCCTGCGGAATGTGCGAAGTGCTTGGAAAGCTTTCCCTACATGACGACGCTAGACCATTGGAACTCCGGAAGCGATAGCCTTAAGTTGGTGGCGAATGCTCCCGCTGAAAACATTCGGCGCATGTCGCTTTTTCCAGCTTATTCTGTTAGCGATAAGGACTATCGATTCCTCGGGCGATTCCGCAACCTCGAAGTGCTTTGCTTACGAGATATCGACCTGGATAAGGTTCGTTTCGAGTTCCCGGTGCTACCAAAGTTGGTCGAGATATTTATTGATGAGAACCGCGTGACACCACGAGTGCTGGAGTGGCTTCGACAGCAGCCGCGATTAAAAACGGTGAAGTTATGGTCGGCGTTTTCGATCGATGAAGGCCGATGGCACGAGGTTCAGTCGGCGCTACCGGGTATGACGATCCAAGATCGCCTTGGGGACGTTCATCCCTAGATTACAAAAAGCTCGCTTGCGGGGATAAGAAAATCGAAGGCCTGATCTTCTTCGATCGATGGCGCCAATTGGCCGTCATAAATCAAGACGGTTCGAATCGATTGATTCTTCGGCAGTTTAATCGCACCGATTTTGCGGTCGACTTCCTGAATGACTGAGGTGCTGATCTGGCTTTTGAATTTGATTTCACACAGATAAACGGATCGCTTGGTTTGGATCA
>CAIJIZ010000704.1 GCA_903820735.1 uncultured Pirellula sp. | reverse complement strand
GTTCTTCAACATGATCGATCGCACCATTGAAAAGTTCCCCAACGTCAAAATGGTTGCTACGACACTACGCGAAGTCCGTTCGACCAATCGCCATGAATGGGCCGCTGTCCTGTGGTACGATGGAAAACGCTACGTCAGCCCAACGATGCAACTCGATGTGATCGACCGTATCGGCGGTGGTGACGGTTTCGCAGCAGGTTTGATCTATGGCATGCTTGCAGGCAAAGAAGCCGAACAAGCCTTGCGGCTCGGCTGGGCCCACGGTGCCTTGCTGACCACGTTCCCTGGTGATACGACGATGGCGAAGCTGCCAGAAGTCGAGACGCTAGCCAAGGGTGGATCGGCCCGCGTGCAACGCTAAGTTTCCCATCGCTTCCGGGCGATGAGTACGAATCGATACAACGCGTTCGAGTAATACGAAACTTGATAAGTCGAGACTTTATAAGTTCAGAGGAAAGAGCGTCATGCGAATCAATATCATCGCCCCAAGTGCAAGCAAAGAAACTGTTGTGTTTCCCGTAAGCCCAGTAACTGGTGAATCCGTAACTGGTGAATCAGTCACCGGTGAATACATTACCGGTGTATCCACAGCCAGTGGTTTATTGCGCAGCAGTAAAACATCCAGGCGATTCGCGGGAAACGCCGGCTGGGAAATCGCTGCGTCTGGAAACGCTGCAACGGGAAACGCTGTAACGGGAAACGCAAGGTACTTCCAGCTCTGGAATATTCGGGGCTGGCTGTCTTTAGGCTGGCTGATTCTCGGGTGCACTTGGACCCCAGCCATGGCCGAGGAAAACTGGCCGCAGTTTCGAGGACCGAACTCTCGAGGAGTCGCTGCCGAGGGCTCTGCGGACGCGGCGGCTACTAGTAGCAAGTACGCCGATCGATGGAGCGCATCGGAGAACATCGCTTGGAGCATCGAAGTTGCCGGTCGAGGCTGGTCGTCCCCTGTTGTTTGGGGGGAGCGAATCTATCTAACGACAGTCGTTAGCGGGCAAGAACCGGAACCTGCCAAGAAAGGTCTCTATTTTGGCGGCGAGCGGATCAAGCCACCGGAGTCGGTGCATCAGTGGAAAGTGATGTGCTTGGATCTCAAAACCGGCGAGCGAGTTTGGGAAAAGCAAGTACACGAAGGGGTGCCCCAATCTTCCATCCACATCAAAAGCACGTTTGCTTCTGAAACCCCGGTGACCGACGGCAAGCATCTCTATTGTTGTTTCGGGAGCCTCGGCATTTTCTGCCTGGATATGGATGGTAACACGAAATGGAAGTTCGACTTGGAACCCTTGCCGACGCGCTTGGGCTGGGGCGCCGCCGCTTCGCCTGTCCTGCACGAAGGTCGCCTTTACTACTGCAACGACAACGAGAAAGCTTCGTCGCTGCTGTGCTTGGATGCTGCTAGTGGCAAAGAGCTTTGGAAAGTTGCGAGAGAGGAGAAGAGCAATTGGTCGACCCCCTATGTTTGGAAGCATGCTCAACGGACCGAAATTGTGACGGCAGGGTCGGGGATGGTAAGGTCTTACGATTTAGATGGAAATGTCCTTTGGACACTGAAAGGGATGTCGAGTATCACCATTGCAACTCCTTACGAAGCTCAAGGTCTGTTGATTGTAAGCAGTGGATATGTCGGTGATCAACAAAGGCCCATTTATGCGATCAAGCCTGGGGCGACGGGAGACATCAGTTTGCCCGAAGGAGAAACTAGTTCCGCGTATGTGGCATGGTCACAGCCAAAGGCTGGGCCATACAATCCGACCACGCTGGTGCACCATGGCAGGTTGTATGTCCTTTATGATCGCGGACTGTTCGCTTGTTACGACGCTGCGACTGGTCGCGAAATTTACTCCCAGCAGCGTCTGCCCAACGGCCGAGCCTTCACTACGTCTCCTTGGGCCATCGGTGACAAAATCTTCTGTCTGAACGAGGATGGCGTCACTTATGTGATACAAGAAGGTGACGAATTCAAAGTGTTGCACACAAACACTCTGGAAGAAGACGACATGGGGATGGCAACCCCCGCATTGATTTCGGGCAAGCAATTGCTGCGTACGGCGAAACGGTTGTATTGCATCGGAAAACCGTAGTTCAAGAAAACAGCCGAAGATAACCGAGACGTCATTTTTGTATTATTTTTGTATTGCAGCCAGTAGCGATTAGACTGGGTGCATGTCTTAGCAGACCGTTGAAATAAGACTGGATTTGCATCGGAGCAGCGCAAGCTGCTCGGATATGCATCCGTGCAGCGAAAGCAACCCGCAATTGACTTGGTGCAGCGTAAGCTGCCCCAAATTATAGCGGAGCAGCGCAAGCCGCCCGGTGACCCCCTCGAATTGCAGCGGAGCAGCGCAAGCTGCCCGGTGACTGCCCCGCAATTGCATCCGTGCAGCGTAAGCTGCCTTGAATCGTAGCGGAGCAGCGCAAGCTGCCCGGTGACCCCTCAACGCGGCTAATCCAAACTAATCGATACGGCTCGTGCCGTATCAATCGCGTTTTTCAACAGGCTGTTAGTAGTGTTCAGCGAGAGCCGCAGCGTGCAGCGTGCGGCGTACAAGTTGGTTTGACTCGGTAGTTGTTATGAAACGAAGATGCGCTGCTAGCGGTGTTACGATCGTGGAACTGATGGTAGTGGTTGCCATCCTCGGGATTCTTGTCGGATTACTTATGCCCGCCGTCCAAGGAGCTCGTGAGTCCGCAAGGCGACTTGCTTGCCAAAGCAACTTAAGGCAGCTAGGGCTGGCGGTGAGTAATTTCGAATCGGCCCATAAGGTTTTTCCCGCTTCGGGTTGGACGATGGTAGGTCCTGGAAATCCGTATGGTAACTACATGAGTTGGCGGACAGTGATTTTGCCACAGATTGAACAAAGCAACGTTCGGGTCCTTTATGACATCAAGCAGCACTGGTGGCAGGGAAGTAACCTAGCTGTTGCCAGTATTC
>CAIJIZ010000703.1 GCA_903820735.1 uncultured Pirellula sp. | reverse complement strand
GAGCATCCGATTGGTATTGCCCTCAACGCGTTGCTCCCAGTCTCCCCAGGACTCTCTTGGAGCGATAGAATCGAAATTCGAGACGTGGTAGTAATCTTCTACGTCGATCGAGAAAATGTGCATGCGAAGTGCCCTTTAAGCCTATTCAAGCACAAGTCGTAGAGACGACGCTTTCAGGGAGGTTACTACGACTTCTTCGCCGAAGCTTCTTCGATCTTGTTCCACAAATCTTGGTAGTAGAAAGCAAACCGAGAATCCTCGGGCCTCTTTGTCAATCCAGCTAACTTGGTTGCAATGCTTCCCGGCACGCCGATAAGACGAAGTGCGGTGCAAGCAACCATGGCGAAGTCGTATAAGAGAGAGGCATTCTCAACATATTCAAGATCCAGCGTTTGCTTCTTTAACACCGATCCAGTGTCCGAATCGGCAGGCAGATTGATTTGCGAGAATCCAGTAATACCTGGCCTGATGGTCAATCGGGACTGATAGTACGGTATGACCTTTTCTAGTTCTTCAACAATTTCGGGGCGTTCAGGTCGAGGACCACAAAACGACATATCCCCGCGAAGCACGTTAATAATCTGTGGGAGTTCGTCCAAGTGTAGTTTTCTTAGCCAATATCCCAGTGGCGTAATTCGAGGATCTCTTTCTCCTTCACACCACTGAATACCTTGCGATTCAGCGTCAAACCGCATGCTACGCAGCTTGTACATCGTGAATGGCTTGCCATTGCGACCGGAACGGACCTGTGAATAAACACCATTACCGGGACTTGTCCAGCGAACTACGATCGCCAGCAATCCTGCCAACAGAAGGGCCGGGGGGGCAAGTAGCAAAGCGACCGGGATTTCCCAAAACCTTTTCCAATTGTGATATCCGGGCACGTCGAGAGTCTCTACAACACCGCAGGGTACCTCACCCGGAGTCACTCCATCGGGCATCGACACGTCGCAACGAATCGCCGAGGATTTGCTTGTGTTGCCGACGGGGCCGTGTGAATGGGACATATCTGCCGATGGCGACGATGGATGATTTCTGCCCGATACGTTTACAGCGACGAACTCAGACATGGAAGACCTGTAGACGGCGTGTTAAACGGGTGATAAGGGGCAGGGATACGTATTAGTATGCCAACTCTCGGACGAAATGCAACCGAAGCTTTCGCGCGTACTTTAACTTTCTTTTCTGCCACCTCGAATTTCCCAGCAGATTTTGCCTATTCCCAATTTCCCCCCCTAAAATACTGAGTAAAACCACTCGCTCGCGGCTATTGAAATGCGAACTGAAGGTCACGGAAAGCGACAAGAAAAAAGGTGCTTCTGTTACCCCTTTGCCGTGACTTTGATTTGTAAAACCGGAAGTTGTGTGAAATACTTCTTTCATCAGCACCGCCCATGCGAGAAAATGCGGCTTGCGGAACCGTTAACATATACGCGTGGAGCCGCCACAGAAGCGTCGCGCGAAAGCTGATCACAGGAATACTGTTGATTTCCGAAAGACAAAGGAAGCTTGATTGGAACAAAGGGCAGGGGAGACTGGCTTAGCACCCTTGGATTGGGGTAAAGGTCGGGTACGGATCGAATTCGCCTACCGAGGCGAGGTTCGCAGATTTGAACTTGCCGGATCTTTTTTCCGGTTGGGGGGTGATCCGCGCTGTGAGTGCCACATTCCGAACATTCCCCTACCAGTTGCTGCCTATGTTCAGATCGCGTCGGGATATTTGGTCGTACTCGAAATGAACGACCTGCCCACCGCAAAACCGGCAGACCCACTTTTCGTCCTTGAGGGTGGCACTGTTTGGTTGCAACCCAACGCCCGCTTGACCCTTCTCAATATCGATTCAAGTCCACAAGAGCCCGAGCACTTCTCGTGGGAGTCATTCGATCTCGACGACATCAAAGTCTTTCCCAATACCCTTGTGGTTCGCTCCGGTATGATCGGCACGGGTAGCGAGCCGAATCACTTCCGATTGGTAAACCCCCTGTCGATCTTGGGAACCGCTCCGGGATGCCACCTGAAGATCGCCAACAGGAACATCAGTAAATTTCAAGCAGTGGTATTTCGAGGAGAGGCGCAAGGCCAACCGCCGCGTGTTGTCGATTTGTTCGCTGAGCAAACAACCCTTATCGACCAAAAACCTGCAAATGGACAATCGCTCGATGTGGGCTCAGAACTTACCATCGGAGGACTGCGACTTGAATCCGTCCGGTTTCTCTACAACGCTTCGCGTCCCGATCAACTCATCGAAATCAATCATTCTTTCCTGACACTGCCACTGCGTTCCCCCAAGCCCCCCCCTTCATCCTCTGCCCCCTCACCAACCAACACTCGAATCGATTCTGGAGCAATCCAAAAAGCGAAATCCCCAACGAACGCCACACCTAACCGAGTGAAATCAGCATCGACACACGCACCGAAATCAACCGCCATAGGGTTCGATCCACCTGCGGCACAAAAGCCATCGATTCACTTTCAGATTTTAACCTCGAACAACTCGCTGACTTCCACACCGATCACGCCGAGTGCGACGTCAACTCCTTCGATCAGTAGCCCGCCGACTGCCCCGGCTACGATCCCAAGCCCACAGGAAAAAGCAAATGGGTCGATCGAAGCTCTCGAAGCGATTCAGCAGAATCTTTTGGAGCAATTGAAATCCCTGACTCAAAGACTTGAAGGATTAGAAGTAGCCATCGAACACCTGCCGACGGCATTTCAAGAAAACTCCGATCAATTGATGCAAGCCGTCAACCGACTCTGCGAATCGGTTTCCACGCGTGCTGATACCTCAAGTTCGCCAACCTCCGCTGCCTCCCCTTCCGCCGCATCTCCAGTTGTCACTCCCACCCCAACGGTAGGCACATCCGCACCAGTTGCCAAACAGCAATCCCCCTCGCCAACACAATCAACACCTATTGGTGTTTCAAAACCAACCCGAACCTCGCCTTCCCCAACACTGGCCCCTTCGTTAACGACAAATGCAGTCGCAAGTGCCCCATCTGCTTCCAGTGCAACCACTTCGCAACTTCCCACCAGCGCCCGAGAAGCAATCGGATTGAAACTCGGCTCGCCGAAACAGGCTCCTTTAACAGAGAAGAAAGCTTCTCCACCGGCGAACACAAATTCGAAGAACAAAAAAAAGCAGGAACGCCGTGGGGCGGATCGTCCCAAAGCGGATCCAACCCAAGCCGGGAATATCAACACTCCCGACAGTGCGATAGAAACCTCCGACAAGCCAGCGCAATCGAACTTACTTCACAGACTGCATTCGATCCGTGCTTATCTGACTTCTTTAACTTCCAAGTTCTCCCGGAAGGTGAAAGACACGGAGACTGTGAAAGACTCGGAGGCTACAGAGGCTTCGGCCCAAAAATCTTCGTCCCTGCCAATGCCCTCGCTGACCCTACCTCAAAAACGCAAAGCCGAAAAAGACTTCGTCGGAGAAAGTGTCCTAGTAAGCAGCAACTTGACAACCTCAAAGCGGTCGAGATTGCAAACCGACCCCAACTCAGCCGAAATTCTCGCTTCTCACGAATCGAAAGAAGAAACCCAAGTCCTGGGCTCTTTAATGGGACTTCGATATCGCGACGCACATGCATCTTTCCTCCGCTGGGGTATTATCTCAGTCGTCTTTCTCATAACACTCGTAGGCGGCGGACCGTTGGTCTGGTACCAAATTCCACAAGGCTGGCGGGAACTGATATGGCAAAAAATTAGTTTCACACAACCCGATTCCCTATCGACTCCAACTTCGGAGCCAAGCACGAATCCCGATTCTCCTCCCACAGCAAAGCCTCCAGCCTCGGCCGCAACGACACCGACTCCAACTGAGCCCCCTCCTGCAATCGAGAACCCACCTGCAATCGAGAACCCAGCGGTAATTGAGCCCGCACCTGTGAACGAGTTATCCACCAAAGAGTCACCCTAAAAGAATCGCTCGCCGCGCCCGCGTCCTTTACCTAAAACGCAGAGCACGAACACCTTTGCAGCAACTAGCGAATTCTTCCGCGTTTGGCTTATTGGATTCTTTATCCTCCTGAGTTAACTTCTGCGACGGCAAGGACTGCTCTGCATCACTCCTTCGAAGCAAATCGCTTCCCGCTGCAAACTACTTTCCACTCCATGATCCCCTGCGGAAGATTCGTATGGAAACTCCAACTGACCAAATCGCTTCGAACGACAATCCATCGACTCTTGATGCCGACTCGGCTCCATTTGTCGGTCGCTGGCAAACTCTCGTAAGCCAAACGAATTGGGAAAAAGGGAAAATCATCTCAGAATGGCGACAAGCTCACATCGAGTCCCAAGCCCCGTCGACCCAATACAGCGACGAAGCTTGGGCATCCCTCGTCGGGTTCGTCACATGCCAACACGTCGGTCGACTACGACGCGTTTACGATCGCTTCGCAGACTCCTGGCCAAGCTACCCCGGTTTGTATTGGAGCCACTTCTGGGCTGCCCTCGATTGGGATGATGCGGAACTCTGGCTCGAAGGTGCATCCCAAAGTGATTGGAGCATCTCGGAAATGAGACGAACGCGTGCCGAAGCCATGCAGACAACCGAAGCGACTTTTCAGCAAGAGTCGAACCGAATATCGGAAGCGTCCCAAGAGGACGACGAGCGTTCCTTCGAAGCAGATCGCTCCGAGGGTGAGAAATTCCAAAGCGGTCCAAAACACGAACTACCAGACTTCGGTGAATCAAACGAAAAATCAGGAGCCGAAAAAAATCGTCAGAATGACGATCTGCCGAGCAACAGCATGCTAGGCTCCAGCGAATACGACCCGAGCCCATCAGGCCAAAATGGGGCTTCACAACCCCATGATCCTGAGAGCAAACGGCCTAACCCCTTCGAATCCCTCGGAGAGTTCCCTCAAGACGTCAAAGACGCCGTCGAACAATTCAAACTCTGCATCCTAAGACATCGCGCAAGCGAATGGCAGGAGATTACCCGCGAGGACCTGATCTCCGCACTCGATGCTCTGCGAGCTTTTTGCTAGCCGCGAGTCTGTACAAAGAAAGATCTGAACGGATATTGAACGGATATTGATCTGAAAAAGTAAAGACCGGTTAACCTTTAATCTTTCACAAGCTTGGTGATCAACTCATCGAGCTCTTTTTGCGTGACGTTCATCTTTGCGGCAGCCAAAGCAAATAGCCGCTTCTCGATTTCATCAAGATCCCCATCGGCCGCCATAATTCGGATCAAATCTCCAAGCATCCGCATCTGCTCCGACTTTTCCTTCGGCAACTTCATCGTCGCCTCATCGCTGATCGCGAATTCCATCGCTTCCCCTAAGTCGGCTTCCCCAAGCCCTAACTCGGCACAGCGATCGACCAACCAAGCGATTTCGCGTTCCGTCAACGATCCATCGGCCGAAGCCATAATGACCAAGTTCTTCAAATAATCGAGATGTTTCATGGTCATCTTTCCGCCCGCTCTTCGCGGCTCTTCGTTACCGATTTGCAACCCAAACCGACCTTCAATCCAGGTCGCTACCGAACTGCAATTGTCCCCATTTCCGAAAAAAATTGCACCACCCCGCGCCTAATTTGAAACGGAAACAAGCCAATGATTCCACAGGGATTGCAAAGTGATATCACTTCGATATACT
>CAIJIZ010000702.1 GCA_903820735.1 uncultured Pirellula sp. | reverse complement strand
TACCGATAGGCCTTCGTCGTTGACCATCGACTTGAACGACCATCGCTCTGTTGGTGCGGACATTCGCGTGCCGACCACCTGGAAGATCGGTTCGGTGTTCGTTATATCCAAGCAATTGGCTTGAGGTCTTCTGGGCATCCGTTTGGAAAGTACTCGAGAGCGGCCCTGCGGCTTGAACGGAACTGCAGAGCAACAACAAAATCGAGGCTACACAGGAAACGGTGGAATGGGGTTTGTAGAATCCGAAGTAGCAACGGATAGCGTTGGGCAGCATGGACGTTTGGATTTCTAGCTAAGTAGTTCGTTCAATTCCCCGGTGCTGTCGGCGAAGCTTGGCGATTCGATACCCGCTTGATTGAGCATCGTGACGAAAAGATTCGACATTGGAATCTTATCGCTGAACTTCAAGAAGCGTCCATGTTTGAAACCCATCTGAGAGCCACCGGCTAAGATCAAAGGATAGTTGTTGTTGTCGTGTGTGACGCTGTTGCTGCTACCGTAGAGCACGAGAGATTGATCCAGCAAGGTGCCTTGTTGCTCGGTTGCGGAATCCAAGCGGTTGAGGAAGTAAGCGAACTGTTCGGCCATGAATCGGTCCCATTGCCCGAGTCGCTCTGAGCCGCCGGGTTTATCCCAGTCGTGAGCCAGAGTATGGAGTGAATCTTTGAAGCCTTGCAACTGAGGGAACTTGGCCGCTTTGGACGAACAGTCGGCCATATTGGTGATTTGGTAGGTAGCAACCCGAGTTGAGTCGGTGCGAAACGCTAGATAGATCAAGTCGTACATAGTGCGGATAAATTGCAAAGGTGCTTGATCATCGGAATCGAGTTGAAGCATTTTGCGGTCTTCGTCATGGAGTTCAGGGCGAGGGATCTCCAGCCAGCTTTGCGATCGTTCGACTCCTTGTTCGATCTGTCGAACGGCAGTGAGATATTCGTCGAGTTTTTCGCGGTCTTGATTGCCCAGTCGATTTCGCAATGAGTGAGAATCTTCAAGGACTCGATCCAGCATACTAGCAGCACTCTTCAGTTTGCGTCGATGGGCGATGGTATCGGAATCTCCTTCGCCAAAGAATCGATCGAAGATCTGTTGCGGTTGGTGCAGTGCCGGTAGCGGACGACCTTTGTCATTGTAGGAAAGGGTGCTAGATCTGGTCGGTTCACCGACGCCACCATCGGTTGACATGACTAGCGAAGAGAAGCGGGTTTTATCGCCGATTTTTGTTGCCGCAAACTGATCTAGGGAGATCGTGTTGATCAGGGACTTGTTGTTCAGGTAAGCACCTGTCAAGAAGGTGTCTGCGGTGTCGTGTGCTCCCATGCGACGACCGTTTGGATGCGAGAGGCCTCCGAGGATGGTCAGTTTATTGCGTTGGCATTCAAGCGGTTTAAGTGTTTCAGTAAACTGATATTCTCTCCCTTCGCCTTGTGGGAACCATCGCCAGTGAGCGTGTTCGTGATTCGCGGGTGGTAGGGCAACACCAAAGCCGAAGTACAGCGCGCAGATGCGGCGAGGGGGTTGTTCAGCACCTGACGGACGAGGACTTGCATTTGCCATGCATTCGAGCCATGGGAGTCCAAGCGATACGCCGGTTCCCATCAAGAAGGTGCGTCGGTCCAGACGCCAAGATTTATTCGCCATGTCACGGATTCCCTTGTCTTGTTATCAAGTTATCTTGTGTTCACTTTGTCTGGAACGGTTCGCTTGTGACGACTTTGTGGATCAATCCTTTGAGTCGGAAATCGTCTTTGGAAAATTCTTCGAGGACTTGGTCGACCGCCGCTTGGTCTGTCAGTTCCAGGGAACGCCCTAGAGCATAGGTTAGCAGACGCATTACCAGCGAACGAGCGAATTGTTCTTTTCGTTCTTGGAGGAGATAAATTCGAAGACCTTCAGCGCCTGCAATCTGCTTACCATCAGGTAGCTCAACGGTTGAGTCGATGGTTTGGCTTTCAGCAGGGGCGGCGGCGTTTTTCGGAAATTCCGTTCTCCATCGGCCCAGTGCATCGAAGTTTTCCAGGGCAATTCCCCAAGGATCCAGGGATCGGTGGCATTGGTTGCAGGATTCGACGGTTCGGTGGATTTCGAGTTGTTTGCGGACCGGGAGTTGATGAAATTCCGGATTGGCTTGTTCCAAGGATGGGACATTCGGTGGGGGTGGAGCGGGTGGATCGTTGAGGAGTCGATCGCGGATCCAGACCGCGCGTCGCACGGGATGGGAATCTGCCCCAGTTGAATTGCTCAGTAGGATACTCGCATGACTCAATAAGCTACCGCGATGCGAGTCGGCAGGTATTGCAACTCGCCGGAATGACTTTCCAAAGACACCATCGATTCCGTAGTGTTTCGCAAGAGACTCATTGAGCATCGTGAAATCGGAGGAAAGTAGTTCCGTGGCGCTCGAGTTATGTTTCAAGAGTTCTGCGAACATCGACTGTGTTTCGGTGCACATGTCCATTTTGAGGCGGTCATCGAAGCCCGGGTACCGAGTTTTGTTGACCGCAACATTTTCCACAAGATTGAGTTTGAGCCATTGGTCGGTGAATTGCTTTATCAAACGTTGGGAGCGTGGGTCCGCAAGCATTCGGTCGAGTTCGGCGTTGAGATTAGTTCGCAAGTTTCCGTTGATTGCGAGTTCCATCAATCGATCGTCGGGTAACGTGCTCCATAAGAAATAGGATAGTCGCGAAGCGAGTTCGAATTCATCGATCAAGCGTTTTTCTTCGCCGGCGGGTTCTAGCAAGAACAGGAATTCAGGTTGGATGAGGATCATTGCAAGAGTTTCGCGGATCGCTTCTTGGAACGACGGAAACTCGGGGCGTATTTCTTGATAGAACGCGACGAACTTATCGACTTGAGCATCGCTGACTGTACGACGATAGGCTCGGGTCATGAATCGTTGCAACACTTCGGTGACGTAAGGGATCGATTCACGATCAAGGCTTGGTGCATCGAACAAGATTCGGCGATGTGACGCTGGGGGCCATTGGTCGTAGTGATGCCCATGGAATTCCACCGATTGGATAGTCAGCGTTGGCAGATGGTCTTCTGCGGCATAGGTTATTTTTCCGCTCTCATCTTTTTGTGGAGGAGGAAGTGGAGATTTATCGTCGTAGAGGTTTCGGACGCGAACGACAAGTCCAGGAAACTTGCCTTGGCCACGCACTGGGAGTGGAAAGTTTTCGATGCGACCTCGGAAATCAAAGGTTTGCAATTCAGGCGAGGTGACTTCGATGGTATCGAATTCCCGCATGAGGATTTCTGTGTCGATTTGATAACCGACGGAGACTTCGAGGAGTGGGTATCCAGTATTGTCCTTCAGATCCGCAGTCAGCTGAACTCGGACCGAGAACTCCCCGTCTTCTGGATATTTATCGACCATCTTGACGAGGAATTCTTGGCGTCTTCCCAATCGCTTCGATCGTTGAGCTTCGCCAAGCCAATTATCGATGCTGATGTCTGTGAAGGAGTGGTCGATCGCGGGAGGTTGCGCGTGTTGAACGATAGCGCGATCCAGAGCTCGGCGGGCGGTAGCCAAGTAGTATTCAAGTTGCAGGGAGGAGATCTGCAAGGAGCGACCGTTGTTTCGAAAACCTTCAGCTGACATACCATCTGGGGGTAAGTCCCTTGCGTAGTCCATCTCGAGTCCGAGAAGGTCTTCCATTGTATTTTGGTATTCGACGCGATTGAGTCGTCGCAGGACGATGCGTCCGTCGGTTTTTCTGCGCTCGGCTAAGGCTGTTTGGATCGCGTGCGATAGCCAGCTTGTCGTGGTTGTCAATTGTTCGCTGGCGAGTTGCTTCTCATCAGGTGGGGGCATCTCATTGGCTTGAAGGACGTTGAGCACTTCGTGCCAAGATTCCGTCGCAGCGCGGTTGTCGCTGAGATTGATCGGAAGATTATCGAGCCGCACGTTTGCTTCTTGAACCTCTGGGCCATGGCAAC
>CAIJIZ010000701.1 GCA_903820735.1 uncultured Pirellula sp. | reverse complement strand
TATCGGATTATTGAGCGGTGCTTGGTGGCCGTAGGCCACAGCAATGGTAACCCGACGCGTCAGCGAGGAAGCAGCGGAGTAATGGCGGATTTCATCAGCCGCAGTTGCCAATGTCTATCGGATTATTGAGCGGTGGGTCTTACGCACTGCTCGTTAAATGCAAGGGTTCGACAAAGTGCCGATCGATTCGATTTCGACTTCGATGCGATCCCCTGGCTTGAGGAAGACTTGAGGAGTGCGGGCGACTCCGACCCCTGCTGGGGTGCCGGTAAAAAGAACGTCGCCCGGTTCAAGCGTAATGATTTGCGACAGGTAGCTCAGCAACATGGCTGGTTGAAAAATCAGCTCCGCTGTGGTCGAGTTCTGCATGCTCACTCCGTTGAGTCGCGATTCGATACGAAGATTTGACGGGTTAGCGATTTCAGACCTGAGTGCGATCGCCGGCCCGATCGGGGCAAACGTATCAAAGGATTTTCCCAAGTACCACTGCTTGCCCGGCTTCCCTTTTTGCCAGTCCCTAGCCGAGACGTCGTTTCCGGCGGTGTACCCGAATATCGCTAGGGCGGCTTGCGATTCGCTGGCATGCTTCAATTGCTTGCCGATGACAACAACCAATTCAGCTTCAAAGTCAACTTCGTTGCTGATAGGAGGTACGACGATTGAGTCGGTCGGACCGATCATCGTGTTCGATGACTTGAAGAAAACGATTGGTTCGTCGGGAATTGGAGCGTTGGTCTCGATCGCATGATCCCGGTAGTTCAATCCGATGCAAAGGATTTTGCCAGGAACATCTAAGGGGCAAAGGATTTCCAGAGGTTCACTTGAAGCGGGAGTAGTTTGAGCTAACCGAAGAACATCGGGTCCAAGAGTATCCCATTGCTCGATGAGTGTTCGGGTGGAGGTTGGCAAAGCGGGGTCCGCAAGGGAAAGATCGGCGATCCCCTTTTCAGAGCGAAACCCCCAGCCTAGAGAACCATTTGGTCTACGAAATCGCACAAGCATTTTCAAGTTTACCGAATCGACAGTCGTAAGTTGCGAGCGTTAGCCGTAGGCGTCAGGTGCAAGCGCGAATTACTTAGGCGCAAGCATCGCAATCATCTTCTTGCCTTGTTGCGAAGGTGGTTGCTCGAGTTTCGAGTGTTCCGCAAGATTGGCGAGGATGCTAGCCATTACGCGTTGGCCTTCTTCGACGTGAGCCATTTCCCGTCCTTTAAACATGACGGTGACTTGGACCTTGTCTTTGTGCTTTAAGAACCCGATTGCCTGACGCACTTTGGTATCGACGTCATGGTCACCCGTTTTGGGTCGCAAGCGGATTTCTTTGGTCTTCGTCTGGTGAGTCTTTTGGCCTGACTTTTTGTTCTTCTCGTATTTGTATTTGCCGAAATCCATGATGCGGCAAACAGGGGGACGTTCATTCGGGGCGACTTCTACCAAATCAAGCCCTGCGTCCCGTGCTCTATTCATGGCTTCATCAAGAGTGATTACGCCATATTGCGTTCCATCGGGGCCAATCACGCGAAGTGGGGAGATGCGGATTTGGCTATTGACCCTGGTTTGAATGCGATCGATCATTCGACTCCTTGCGTTCGTACAACAACAGACTGTAAATGGTGCGGAACCGACGGACATCGGCTTGAGGCACATACGTCGTCGACATTTGCGACAATGAATCCTAAAGTATCGACAATGCGGGGGGTGCCGGTCAACTCAGAAGCGTAAAAAATTCCGAGTTTTCCTTGGAAGTCCATGTAGCTTTTGGCACTTGCAGGAACGCGGAAGGCCGGTACGATAATGCCCCAAGAAAGTTTGATGCCCTCGTAGCTCAGTCGGTAGAGCAGCTGACTCTTAATCAGCGGGTCCAAGGTTCGAGTCCTTGCGGGGGTACTTCTTCAAAAATCCCAACGAATCTGCAGTCCTCCGGACGCTCATTCGGTGGGATTTCGTCGTTTTGGGATGCTCGGAACTCTTTTTGATTTGCAGGGATGTTACCACCGGTTTTTCGCGGACTGCAAAGCATTTCGACTTTGTGCCCGCAGGGCTCGAGACGCCCGGTGACTACCTCGCCACATCCGACACATCTCAGCTATTCACCGGCGTGTTCGCGCACTACCGCTTCTACTATCTCGTCGAGACTCTAGCATTTTTGGGTCGCAAAGGGCCTGGGACAGCGTGACTGTCGACATGACTGCTAAGCGATTTGATCGGTACGGTCACCTCGTTTCCCAATGCGACTTGAGAGGGGTCGGTTTTCTTTGCGTTAGCTTTGCTCGGAGACGGATTTCGGTTTTGGGGGAGGGGGGAGCGTGGCCGGAGCGTCGATCGGTTGCAGCAGCCCAAGTAATCATAGCCGCATACGATTACCAGCCTCCTCGTTAATGACGCGCGGGCCCCGGCATGGGCAATCGACTTCTCTGGGGCTATGGCATGTAATGACGTTTGCAAGCTCGTCTTAAAAAGCCACTTGATCATGTAACAAAAAAAGGGTGCTTTTCATTACAACATGGCAGGCAAGAATTCCCTGCAAGCATCGAATCAGCAAGCTTTTCCCGCATCAAAAAATGGGGTCGCGGCTACGTTGTTCTGCCGTCAAGTTTTTTGGACATGGGGAGCCGCCAAGCACGCCCTGCCAGCTTACTCCTCGCACACCACCCGAAAACCCTGGTTGTTGACAACCATTTCGGGAGCCAGGAAACCGCGAAAACTCGATCGCATAAACAACTCTCGGTCGATAAAGCACGCACCTCGCACTACTCTAAACTCTCCCTCCTTGGGGCCTCGCGGGTTTTCCTCGTAAGCAAGCGTATAAGCCTCCTCGGCAAACCAATCCAGACACCATTCCCGGACGTTGCCCGCGATGTCATAAATCCCCCAAGAGTTGGCGAGCCGCAACCCAACCGGGTGCGGATGGTTTTGAAAACCCGCATTGTAAACGGACCAAACATGATCATCACGGGCTTGGATGTCAAAACAGTACACCGAATCACTCCCTGCACGACAAGCGTATTCCCATTCAACTTCGGTCGGCAAGCGAAATTTTTTGCCGGTCTCTTTGGTAAGCCAATCGCAATAGGCGACGGCATCCTCATAGGCAATGATCGTTACCGGATGACTTTCGGATGTTGTGTATCCAGGTGTTTGCCAAGTATAGCTCTTGCTCTGCTCTCCCCAGCTTGTTGATTTCCCAGCCTTCCAACCACCCTTCTCACTTCGTTCCGCAACCGTTTGGTAATTGGTGCTTAAGACAAACGCCCTGTACTGGCCCACGGTGACCTCGAACTTGCCAATATGAAACGGCTTGGCGATCGTGATCTCACGGTTGGGAAATTCTCGACTCTTTGCGAATGTATCCACTGAACTGCCACCCATGATGAATGTACCAGCGGGTACGGTTATCAATTCGGGTATAGACAGCTTTGCGACCAGCGACCGCTCGATACTTTCGAAGAACGCCGAGTCAATGACTTTGTAAGAGTTGCTCGGTGCCGCAGCGGGCCGCGGCACCGAACGGCTTGCATTGGAATCCTTTTCTTGCGATGCGTTCTTATTGAATTGGATTACCTGTTGAGCGACCTCTGATTTGATTCTTCTTTCGATCTCATCTGGCGACATTTCGGGAATAAGT
>CAIJIZ010000700.1 GCA_903820735.1 uncultured Pirellula sp. | reverse complement strand
GCCCAAGGAGATATCACCTGCGGCGAACAACGCGAGGTTTGCGTTGTTGGTGTTCATGGAGCCATCACCGATCGAGATCGAGCCACCCGAACGAAGAACGATTGAACCCGTAGCAGCGGTTCGCAGGGTGTCACCGACGACCATGGAATCGTTTGCAACGAGCGTGATGTTGCCGCTACCGGTTGCAATGGTACTGTTCAAGACCACCGTACCGCTATTGAGCGTTTGCAGGAGAATATCTCCTGTGCCATTCGCGGTAATCGCGTTTGTATCAGGTACTTGAGAGTCGACGACGATATCCCCGGTGAGGCTGAGAACTTTAATGGAACCGTTAGAGGTGGTCAGCAGCTGCTCAATTGAGAGCCCATTCGATTCACTGACGACGATATCGGCGGCGGAGGTGGCTGAAAGGACATTGATATCAGTCTTTAAGGAGATGAGGCCCTGCGCCTGGGCATTGAGTGAGTCACCTTGGACAGAAGCGTCGATAGAGCCAATCTGGGAGGTTAGCGTTGTGTGGTTCGAATATATATCGAAGTCGTTTAGGTCGGAGTCGGCTTGAAGGATATCCGAGTTTGCGACTACCACTAGCGAGTCGGATTGCAGGTTGTCGATTAGGACCGATCCGCCGACGGTTGAGACATTTAGTTCCCCTGCGACGGAGAAGTTGATCAATTGGATCGAGTTCGAGGCGGAGAGAAGGGCATCCTGAGCAACGTGAGTTTGGGCGAGAACATCGAGTGTGATTGCATTGAGATTATTGATGGAGATTTGGTCTAGGGACCAATTGGATTGGAATTGGTCTTTCCAGATGAACTCGCCGAGATTTCCGAGAGGTGTCGAGGTTCCATGCACAGTCAGGGAGCGGAGCAGGGATTTATCGCCTAGGAGATCGACACCGAGGTCGAACTGGGCGTTGCCGTCGGTATCGACAAAGAACTGGGAGGCATCGAGTCCGGCGAGGGTGGCCTGAGTATTTCCCCCAGGCGTGATATCTACGGAGAGAGAGCCCAGTCCTGGATCGAAGATGGCTTGGACTGTCAGGACGCGTCGGGGTTCAAGTCTTTGGAAGCCTTGGGCGATTTCTGCTTCGAACGCTTTGCGTCGAAGTTTACGGAGTTGCTGGCTAGCAAGTTTCGCGAGGGAATGAGTAGCCAGCTTTGACAAAGCCTTGAACATGGCAGGCATCCAGTCGACGTAAAACCAGAAACGGATTGGGCGAAGCGGTGGTGCTGCCAGCCCGGGACGCTGATACCATTCTAGGGCGAGCGAGAATGGTTCAACGGTATTCTGGACGTACTAATGAGAATGGACTGGATATTCGTTTGATAACGATGAGGGAAAAAAGTTGCCTGATGGAGGGAAAATTGGTTGTAATGGTTTTACGGGTGAGTTTTGTATGCTGGGTTGCAATTCCCTGGTCTTAAGAATCCCAGGGTCGATGTGCACCCATGCGGGGGGGATTGAAGCATGTGGACTGGGAGCAAGGTAGCATCGATGAAGAATCGGGAGCCGGAAACCAGAGCGTTTATTGGGCGAGGATATCCTAGGCCGTAGCGCTCGAGGTTGACTTGCTCGAAATACAAAGGATTGTGATTAAACGCAGGTGAATTCCAAGGCAACGAGGATGGTCCCCACAGACCATAATCGCGAGGGTCTTGGGTCTGCTGTGGAGTGGTCGCATCACCTTTGTTATCTATTAGCTTCGATACAGAATCTGGGTTTTTGACGACGCGACGGATGTCGAGTCGCTGGAAGATCTCGGAAGGGTTTACGGGTTGATTCAGGTTTTTGATCCCTTCCATGGAGAGCAATTCCAGGGGTGCATCGCTTCCGACTGTACGGGTTGGGCTTTTTGAAGGGGCATTTGGAGTTTCTCCAGACGCCGCTCCAGGAGCATCGCCGGGAGCCTCCAAGGTCGGCGGTTTCGGTCGAGGCAGACTTGGGAGGGGGGTGAACGAAATAGCCGTTGCAGGCTGAATGGTTGCAATAGTAAGCTCCAATCCTTTGAGGTTGGCTTCTTCACCCTGAGGGTTGTTACCAGTAGGGCCAAGAACGGAATTCAATGGGATGAACTTGGAGGCCTTTGCCACGACCGGTTCTTGGGAAAGCGCTTCGGAAATAGAGCCAAAGAGTGACAGGGATGCCCCGAGGGTGATTCGCAAAGACGCTAGAAGCGGGTCATTCATCATTAAGTCGTCCGCGATGATTGGATATGGGATAAAGCATGAGAAATGCGGCATGGATACAGCAAAACTGCCGGTTATCGATGCGATGGGTTTCCATCGTTTTTATCGGTTGATTCGATTGCCATCGATTTGAGTTTTTTAGGGGTTTTCCTAAGGATAGTGAAGGTAAGCATCACTCATCACTAGCGGTTGCGGAAAATGGTACGATTATGTCAAGTTATCGGGCACACTTGCCAAACGGGTTGTAGAGTTATGAAATGAAAGTTGAAACTGGACTCTCAATAAGGTTTGTACCATACTGGTGAAGATCCATGTTTGTTTTTGGGACCGGCAACAGCATCTTGAGTCAAGCTCCACGCAACTTAATCCTGGTCATTATCGATGGCCCCAAAAAAGGGGAGAAGGTTGTGCTGCGCCCGGGAGAGGTTTGTGTCGTCGGAAGGACGAGTGCCGCGAACCTAGCTTGCGAAGATCAATACATGTCCTCAAAGCATTTTGAGGTCGTCAATCGAATCGAAGATTTTTCGGTTCGTGATTTGAACAGTCGCAACGGAACGCGGGTGCGTGACGAGTCGATCTCTGAGTTATCGCTAACACACTCCAGTACAGTAAAAGCTGGAACAAGTATTTTTGAGCTTGCGTGGGAGCACACGCATGAAGAGTGGGGTACCCAAATGGGTTCGTCCCTCTCGATGAAACGAAATTCGATCCTGAACGGTCCTAATAGCGCTTTATTCAATAGGAATTCATCCGCCGTTTACAGCACTGCTCCTGGAGAGCAATCTCATGAATCCGATTTAAACGCTTACAGTGGAATCGGATCGCACGATAGCAATTCGATCGAATCCGTTAAATCAGAGATATTTTCCGATCAGTGCTTACGAATCTTTCATCCACCAAGCGGACCGATACCTAACGATCCGTCGTCAAGCGAATCGTTCTCGGGTGGAAGAGAAGGGGTCGGAGATGGGTTCAAGCGTCTTTACTGTAGACCGACAGGTTTAGGAGGCGGTTCAATCTTCTTTCACGAAGGGTTGCTCGGAAATTTCAGTTTCTTCGCGATTGCTAACTTTGCGAAGCTTGGAGTTGACAACCCAACGAGTCTACCGTGGTACCCGGTGTATCCAGGATTGGATCTTCAATCACGTTGCTCACCGGTAGCCATCGCAAGAAAACCCTGGTTGGAGTCTTGTCAGGCTCGATGGGGCAATCGACTTGCATCCTACGATAGCCTGATGATTTTACTTACGGAAACATCCGTCAATCCCGAAGGTATCCTGCGTCATATGCATGTGGGAATGAAGTCGCTGTTTCAGACAAACCACTCTTCGGGTGCAGCAAGTAACGGAGCAAGTTTCTCAGATGCACCTGGAAACATTCCTTGGTATGAACCAAGCTTGATGATGATGTTCATCGGTGGCAAAACGGAAAACCAACTGTGCCAGTGGATTCCAAACGAGGTCTTCGGAATCTTGATTCCTCACGGCATGAGCAAGACGACCTATGCGATTGTACGTCCGCGATATTCCCCTTTATTGGTCGAGGCTGGTTTCCAGACTGTTCCCTGGTAAAGCCGTGGGTAATGATTCTTGGGTTACCGGCAGAATTGCGGGTGCCGGCGATTCCATGGCTGGCAATTCAGTTGACGTCATGTCAGGTAGCAAAGAATTAGCGTTGATCGTAGAAACCGCTGGAACTCGTGCTTGATTCCCTATTACCACATCGCGTTGTGGAGGTGTGGCTTGATTGCTGTGCATAGCGATTCTTGAGATTCCCTCGCTTGCCATGAAGTCCGAAGATGCCGATTCGTTGAGGAACACCTTGCAGTAAGGTAGCAGCGTACCGCGTTCTAGGTGGACGTTACGGATCGACAGCTGATACTCAACAGCAGACTGATGGTATCGAATCAACGCATCGAGTCCTCGCCGCTGCGCTTCGAGCAAAACGAAGACCTGCTCGACCCGAGCCTCCTTCATCCTTTCCTTCAACGCATTGATTTGCTGGACAACAGCCTCAAGGCGTTGTTTTTGAATCTCAAGGTTTCGGTAAGCTCGATAACTCTCGTTGATCGCATTGCTCAAACCGAAGTGAACAGCTCTTTCCTGTTCGAGCAAGATCTGAGATTCCCGTGCGAGTGAAAGCTGGGTGTTCCTCAGAGCCGCATTGCCTCGCCTGTAACCGATCGGTTTCAAGTAATCGAGTCCAAGTGACCATTCTTGAAAGTCATTGTCGAGCGGTGTGTTGAATTGACTATCGAAGCCACGGATCCGATACGCAGCGACCGCATCAAATTGTGGTTTGAGGAAATTACGATTGGCGATTAACTCGAGCTCGCGCTGTTTGATCACCCAGCGTTGCCGACGAAGTTCCTCGCGGTGAGCCATTGCGTCCGAAATCGAAGTCTCCCAGTCGAACTCGATTTCAGCGATACTCGGTTGATCCGTTGGATGAATTAATTGAGCATCATTAATGGGCATCCCAAGAAGCAGACGCAGGCGGCGTTCGCAGATGCGCAATCCACCCGTTCCTCGGAATGATCCTCCGGTAGATCCATTGTTGGTACGTGTCCCATCAATCGTTCGCCCGTTGAGCGAGTCGACAACGTCGGCTTCAAACCGCCAGAACTGCTCCAAGGCTTGATTGTTCCCTACCACACCCTGCTGATCGCGAGCTTTGATCGACTCATAAGTCACATAAGCTTTGTTGCGAGCTTCCGTCTTGGATTCAAGGTCGCGATACGCGAAATACAGATCCCAGTAAGCATTTTCAACATCGGCGACGAAATCGCGGACAGATCGCTCGAAATCGATCAAGCTGATGTCGGTTCGAACGCGCGCCAAGAGCACACCGTTGAGTTGTCCCGGCCCAGCTCCAGGACCTGCGATTCGATTGAACTCTGAACCCGCTCCAAGCATCAACGGCTGACGGACTTGAGCTTCAAGGTAAGTATCCCAGGTATAAGGCCCAAATCGATTCGACTGTTGATTGTTGCGATCAAAGACCGTTACATCTCGCAGGGTTGCTAAAGCTCCCGACGCAGTCCGCTTGCTAACGCCGACTTGAGTTGTACTTAGATCCTGTCGAAACTGACCGTTTTTGCCGAAGAAATTGTTGTTGTAGCCACGGTCATTGCTGTCGAAAGTGCTTGAAGCGAAGAAGTTCGCATCAAAGGCACTCAATGCTGCTTCTTCACCGATCCTCGGATCCGTGTAAACCACCGCCGGATCCATCGTAGTCGTTAACGCTTGAGGTGATCGCAAGACCGTCACACCCAAGTCACGCATTAACTTGGAATTCGAAACCGCGTAGGCGATGCAATCCTGCAACGACATCGCCCTCATGCGATCCGGAGTTAGGGCGGTAATGTCCAATTCCATCGGACCAGTAGCTTCCCGATACTCGGGCATGCATTCGCTTTTCAGCGGGTCCGAACGTTCCAACTGGGCAATATAGGCAGCAGGACTTCCAGAAGCTACAACATTCCCTGCCTTGAAAGACTTGCTTCTCGAGCATCCACCGGAAATGATGGGGAGTGCAAGACTACCGGCAAGCGATGCCGCAACTAGACCTCGGCTCAGAATACGCCGCGATACCACCCCAAACATCGGAGCGACTCGAATGCAAGCTTCGAATTTTGGGTCGCATGTATTCATTTTTCAATGTATCCCTACATTCATTACAACACTACTGTCTGTTTCGACCGAAAAACTCGTTAAGCTTCATACATAGTGCAGGGTTCGACATAAGAATCTTGCGAAAACCCCCCAAGCCCAAGCCTTTACGTTCCAACTGCTCAAACCTTTACCACTGTCGATTTGATATCATTGTATTGATGACCACGTTCTCCCCGGCCAAAACGGACTCCATTCTCGACGAACTCGAAGGTATCGCCCGTAAAGGGGATCCGGACTACCGCTTTTATCCCTACTTGTTCGATGCGATAGAAGCCTTGATCGAACCGTCAGGGGTCGCGCTCACAACCGCTCAGGCCCCTGCGATGGTTCTGATGAAGCGGGGCGCTGTGTCCGATTCGGACATTGCCGAACTCAATCCCCAATCGGGTCAGCGAGCATCTCAGTGGCACTCGTGTGAGATTCCTCGAAACAATCCATCGTTGGTCTTAGCGGTCCGAATGACCTCTGAGGATTCCCAACAACACACAACGAGGCTCCGGAACTTGCTAAACGCCTTCGGCGAACTAGCTGAAATGCGAGAACTGGTTGTCGAATCCTCACGTCGAAGCGGACTCGTCCGTTCTGTACTTCCTCGCACTGCGGAGATCAGTTCGTCCACGAGCCTAGCGGGTGCCGATCGAATCTTTGTCGAGACGTTTCGCGAGAGTATGCAAGCAGATCGCGTCGCGTTGTTTGATCAAGATATGATGATCTCTTGCAGCGGAACCTCGCAGATCGATCCGGCATCTCAGGTCGTTGAGCATTTACAACAAATCATCTCATCATTATCTGCAACAAGCCACCCCCAATGGGTTGAGCTGGATAACCAAGCCATTCCGTCAGTTAACCAAGGTGTTGCGTTATGTATTCCTTTAGTGGCACTCGCCCAATATCCGCAGAATGAATCCCATGGGGATACTCCGCGCGATCCAAAGCGAGGTCATCACGAACTTCCACAATTTCGATTGCTAATTCAATGGGGATCCAAAGTAGGAGTCGTCGATCGGGTTCAAGGTCTCGCAATGGTGATGCCGGTAATCCAACAAGCGTGGGTGCAACAGCGGCGGTGGCTGAGTGTTCCTGAGAAAACTCGCGGACACGTACTCAATCGTGCGAGGAGTGATAGTAAACACATGGCTAATAGGCGGAGCGTCTTCCCTCGCTCGCTTATCGCATTAGCAGTTGGATCTTTGGCGATCGGGCTCGCATTCATCCCATATCCTCTTGAGATATCTGTCGAAGGTGTTCTAGAGCCGGTTGAGCAACGGTTTGTTCACTCCCCTACCGATAGCTTGTTCGATTCGTTGTTCGTCAACGATGGGGACTCGGTTAAGCTCTCGCAGCCGCTGCTTCAGTTGGTCTCACCTAGTTTGAATATCCAGATCGAAGAGGTGCTCGGTCAGATTCGCGCATTAGATGAGAAGCGTGATGGATTACGGATTGCAGTCAATCAACTTTCGAGCAATACAGCGGACGTTGCAAGTCAGATTCGGTTATCGTCGGAATTGAAATTGATCGAAGCGCAGCGATCCCAAGCGGACGACAAGTTGCGTTTTTTGGAGAAGGAGCGAACGGACTTGCTGATTCGATCTCCATTAGACGGTGTCGTCATCGCCAGCGACATCGAGCGAGAGCTTCGCAATCGACCACTTCGGCGAGGAGAAACGCTGTTCCGTGTTGCAGCTACCGATGGGCCATGGCAACTGCGATTGTCGATCCCAGATCGAGAAAGCGGATATGTCGAGCAGAAGCTACGGGAAGGTCCAATTGCAATCCGATGGGGACTGGAGAGCTCTGCGGGGCACAAACAATCTGCAACGATCGATTCTGTTCGCAGTGAAGTTCTTTGGCATCCAACCCGTGGAGCACATCGCTCTGCGATCGCATCGTTGACGAGCGAAGGAATGGATCATCCCGCGCTCAACGCAACGACCTATGCGCGAATCCCATGCGGCGACCAGCCCCTTTGGTATATATGGAGTCGACCTTTAGTGGAGTACCTACAAAAGCGATTTTGGCTTCCAACGCGTCATTCCACGGCGATTAACCCCGATTCGAAAGCCCCTCAACGATGAGTTTCATGTTCCATAGATCAACACGCATCGCGGTCGCAATTCTCGCCTTTCAACTGATTGGTATATCCACAGTCAGTGCGCAATCCTCAACGCTGGATCCTCCAAGCTCGCAACCCGAAGTAACGGCCGATTCCTCGACTACCTTGGCTGTACTGAGTGTTGATGGAGCAGTACTAAAAACTGTCGAGACAACTTCTGTGGCGGCACAAGCCGCCGGGGTACTGAATAAAGTTCATGTCCGTGAAGGTGATCGTGTAAAGATTGGAGAACCACTCGGAACGATTGAATCGACGAGCACCGAATTACAACTTGAACGCTCCAAGGTTGCTTTAGAGGTCGCTCAGAGGAATCTTGAAAACACAATCGACATCGATTTAGCGCAAAAGAATTATGCTGTTGCGCAAAACGAGTTTGATCGAGCATTGGAATCGAACAAAGTCGTTAGCGATGTCTACCCTGCTGTTGAGGTTGAGCGATTGAAACTCGTTCGCGATCGGGCAGAGCTTGAAGTATCCCGGGCGAGATTTGCTAAAGAGATTGCCAAACTCGAATTTCTAAAAAGTCAGATCGAGCACAAGCAATTAGTCGATATGGTGAGCAAGCACACGATTGGCTCACCGGTTTCGGGGATGGTAGTAGCCATAGAGAAACGAACAGGTGAATGGGTCGAGCCAGGTGCGGTGGCTGTCCGTATCGTTGAAATCGATCGGCTTCGGATCGAAGGGTTTTTAAAGGCCGAGCAAGCCGACAACACTTTGCTCAATCGCGATGCACAAGTCGAGATTATGCTTGCTGGTAAAAAAATTCAGTCCAAAGCAAAACTGGTTTTCATTAGTCCGGAAGTCAATCCGATCAATTCACAAGTTCGAGTCTTTCTCGATATCGACAATTCCGATGGCAAGCTTCGCCCAGGCTTAAGAGCATCGGTGTGGTTCCCCACCAACGAATCGAAAGTAACTGCTGCAAAGCGATGAATGATCCGACGAACACGGAACATCCCGGGAATAACTCTCTCGGGCGATTTCCTTTGCACTCACTTCGCCTGAGGTTACGCAAGGATTTGCAATGGGTCCCGTTTCGCGATACGGAACGATGGGTATTGATCGATCCCATCGCGAACACATTCTATTATTTTAGTGGATTGGAGCGGGCTCTGGCCATTCGACTTGATGGTTCGAGTCCATCCTCGGAAGTGCTCGCATCGCAGATGCGGCAAGCTAGCCAAGCCCCACCCAGTCCTGAGTGGTACGAGTTGTTTCTTCACAAGCTGCTGCGGGCAGAATTGTTAGAGATCCCGGTCGGTATGCAGGGGGCTGGACGTTCTAGCGGTCTATCCTCAGGATCGCGAAGTAATAGCGCCAATTGGCGGAGTTGGCTCTCGAATCCTTTATCGATCCGTATCCCTCTCTTGCGGCCGAGGATTGATTTCGCTTGGGCACTTACCGCTGCTCGCTGCATGTTTGCCCCGCTCACCATCATCAGTGTGCTAGTCGGACTCTTCGTAGTGAGCATTAGTGTTTTACTGCAAGTCCTCGCGCACCCAGATCAATTGGTGTATGACATCTCAAAGATCCAAGGAGATCGTTGGATTGCACTCGCTGCATTGATGATGGTGATCAAATCCCTGCATGAACTCGGACACTACTTGGCCTGTGTCTATCTCAAAGTACGATGCTCGGAAGTGGGTGTTTTGCTCCTCTGCTTTACACCTTGTCTCTACTGCGATACCACAGACGGTTGGAAGTTACCTTCGAGGTGGCAACGTGCAGGTATTGCGGCTGCTGGGGTGTACTTTGAATTGATCATCGCGATTTTCGGCGGGCTGATGTTTCTCTATCACGAACATGGGTTCCTCCATATTCTCGGAGGGGGGATGTGGTTGATGTGCACCGCTGGCACGCTGATCCTGAATGCAAACCCTTTGTTTCGCTACGACGGGTACTTTGTTCTCTCCGATCTATTGCGAGCTCCGAACTTGGCTACTCAAGGAACACGATCGCTCTGGGACGGTTTTATTTCATTGCTTGGTGGACGTTCCCTCAATCCACAGGACTACGACTTGCCCTTGCGTTGGTTGTTACCTTTTGCCGCTGCATCACTGTTCTATCGGCTGCTTATCGCTATAGGTATCTTAACCTTCCTCTGGAAGTTCCTTTTACCTCTTGGGCTTGGTCTACCTTTTTTGTTCTTGTCGTGTGTGATGGCTATAGGAATGCTTCGTGCAGGGGGTCGCAACATGCACTCAGTGATCGCTGAACTCTTCGCGCGGGAACCGATTTCTTGGAAGCGTCTCTCCGCCTTGATCGCTCTCATGGTTGCATTGGGAGTGCTTGCCGTTTCATGGCGATTACCTTCTGGTTCAGTGCATCGAGGGTATGTGGAGATTTCCGGTAGCCAACCGATGTATGCTGCAACCGACGGTGTACTGTCCCAAGTCCACAATTGGAACACTCCCTTAAAAGAGGGTGATGCAATTTTGACACTGATCAACAGTGAATTGGATTGGAGCATCCTCAATGCGGAACAAGAGCATCGTTTGTTAGTCGAGCGGGTGCGTGTTTTGGAACAAGCGAAATCGCTTGACGAGACCTTTGCAGCAGAGATTCCTACACTCGAGCAAATGGCGAGTGAATCCGAAGCCAAGTGGAAAATGCTTGAGAAGGAACGGCAGCGGCTTTCGTTTACCGCTCCGAACCCAGGACGATTCGTACCGAAGTCCAATTGGATCCCTGCTGGGTTCAATCTTGGCGAAGTCTTACGAGAATTTGAACCTGCCATGGCTCGAGAGCATGTTGGAGTAGGGGTCGAGCGAGGTCAGCTTTTAGGCTGGTTTGAATCCTCGACAGGGGCTCCGCAAGTCATAGCGCTCGTCCCCATGAAGACGCTGCGGTATTTGACGCCGAATCAACGTGTTCGATTGATCAGCGAAGCGAAATCGAACTTCTCGTATCCTGGGCGAATCACCCATATCGGCAGTGAACCGATCGATGTGTTTCCAGAGGAGCTCGTCGACGACCCGAGTTTTGTGCTTGCACGCGACGAGCAAGGGAAACTGCGATCCGATGAATTGCTATATCGCGTTCGGGTCGATATCGATCAAGAGCCCCGCATGAACGACATTCATGAGCAGGGGGCAGGGGCTTTTACGCGTGGAAGCAGATGCTCGATCCGATTCGAATTACCGAGTAAAACCTTGTGGCAGAGGGGGCTCGAGGAGTTTCGCAAGACGTTCGAGCCGAGCGGCTCGAACGAGAATCGGTAGAAGTTCTTAAGAACATCGAGCCGCGACGTGACATTTCTTTACGTTTCGTTTCGTCGCGGCATTAAAACGATAGCTAGATTACTTGCCAGCGGACGCGTCTCGCAATCGTTCGAGAAGCTTCTTTGTTGCTTTGATACCATCGTCTGGGCTGAGTTTCGATCCTTCGTATTCGATTCCCACCCACCCGTGATAGCCTGCATCCAAGACGATCTTCATCATTTTAGCGAAGTCGATTTTCGTTTCATTGCCTGCGTCGTCAAAGTCGTAGCTTTTGGCTGATACGGCTTTCGCAAGAGGCATCAAGTCTGTAACACCTTGGTAGCGATCGTATTCGTAAAAGTTCCCAAAGTCGGGAAGGGTTCCGCAGTTATCCATACCTGTGGCGCGAATGGTTTCCGAAAGCCATTTTCCGTCAGAGCTCAGTCCGCCGTGGTTTTCGACAATCACATTGATGCCAAGTGGTTTCGCGTATTCGGAGAGACGTCGAAGCCCATCAGCAGCGAGTTTCGATCCTTCTTCATAGGGCTTGTCGGTCTCCGCATTGACACGAATCGAATGGCAACCGAGGTACTTCGCAGCATCGACCCACTTGTAGTGGTTTTCAACTGCGGTGGTTCTTTTAGCTGGATCGCTATTTCCTAACCCTCCTTCACCATCGATCATGATCAACACGTTGGTCACACCCAAATCGCTGGTTCGCTTTTTCATTTCTTCAAGATACTTCGCATCCTTTGCTTTGTCTTTGAAGAACTGATTGACGTACTCGACCGCTTCGATCCCAAAGCGTTCTTTGGCGACCTTTGCAAAATCTAGGTTGTCGATTTCCTTGGCGAAGAGTGGCTTATGAAGGGACCATTGAGCCAACGAGATCTTGAATGGTTCAGCTGCTGGGCTTGGAGTTGCGGCTGTGGCAGGACTCGAGAGCCAATAAGAGGTGGCCAGGACGGTAGAAGCGCCAGCGGCAACGGAAAGGAAATCACGACGGTTGGTGGTTCGCATAGGATCGAGTGGGTATAAAGGGTGGGTATCGTTCTCGCGGCAGGAGCGTCAATGCTGATTGATTCTATTTTGACCACTCGTTGTGGGCAAGCAATCGCAGCGATGGAATCCAGAAATCCTCGAAGTGAACGAGAAGCTCGGGGGGGCTACGCAAGTT